>JALSHP010000357.1 GCA_026982175.1 Campylobacteraceae bacterium | reverse complement strand
CCCCAACTCATCTGTCGCCCCATTCCCTGGTGCGAAATAGAGTGCATCTACTTTCTCATCTTTTTGAAGTGCCATTCCAATAGAGTACTCTCGTCCACCAGCACCAATAATTAATACATTCACATACATCTCCACAATAAAAATTGTGGACATTATACACTATTGATTATTTGAAAGGAGTAAATAGAAAAATATAAGAGTATAGGGAGAATTTAAATAGAAATGCAATAGCATGAGCCGTCTGCTGAAGAAAATATTGAATGTAAATAGCGATAGCGTGAGCCGTCTGCTGAAGACAGCATTAATAAAAAAACCCCGAACAGCCGTTCTGTAAAAGGTCGGCCCTAAAAAGCCAACGGTGAAGGAGAGAGCTGTTTTTAGGGGGCATCTTCTCGCCAGACTAAGCTAAGCTCAAACGACGACACCCACACACCAACAAACTACATGTCCCTCAAAAGATAATGTTGGACCACAAAATAACAGTAGTCGAACCATTCAGGTGAAGAAAATTATAGCACTTTTTAGACGAAATGTCACTATTTTTTTATCTTATTTTCACTTCTTTTGCTTTTTTAATACAAGCATCAATTAATGGCTCATCAGCTATTACATATCGACACACTTTAGGTAAATGTTCTTTTGTAACATGACCAATTAAGATGGCAATATAACTTTTATGCCACTCAAAATTTTTAAAAAAACAGTTAATAGTTGAAGGAGAAGTAAAAATAATAATGGCATTCTCTTTTGGTTTCTCTTCTAAGGCATATTGCACACAAGAAGTTTCATAGATAATCTGCTCTTCTAAGTTTATGCCATTTTTTGCCAAATACGCTTTACTATCAAACGAAACCTCTTTAGGTCTAAGATAGAGCAGTTTTTTATCTGTAAAATTATTCAAAATATCTTTAGCTAGAACTTCTCCATAAAATTTTTGAGGAGCGTAAATAACTTTTCCCCCTAGCTTTTCTATCTTTTTTTTCGTTGCAGAACCTATGGCAACACAAGGAAACTTTTTCCAGTTTTTATCTATGCTATTGGCTGACACAACTGCTTGTTTCGAGGTGAACATCAACGTATCACAAACAGAAAAATCTATCTTATTCGTTAACAAAGAGAATGAAATCATCGGAAGAGAAATCGTCCCCTCTTTTTTAAGAGGAGATAAGAGGTAGATTAGTTTTGACATAATCTTTGTGAAGCTTCTAAATATTCATCATTGGTATAGACATCATTATAGGGGTCATAGTGAGGGGTAATGAGCCACCCTTTTTTACAGTCAAGTTGTCTAATTTTATCTTCTAAATGATCTGAAATTCTATGGGCATCTATGAGGTACATCTTAGGGTGAAAAACCAAATGAAACTCCACAAAATTAACCGTTCCATCCGTTCTAGTTTTGAGCCAGTGGTAAGAGGTTATCTCCTTATCACTCTCTAAAATTTCATGGATTTTTTCAATAATCTCCTCATCTAAGGCTTTATCTAACAAAATTTCTATTCCCTCTACAATGATTTCATAAGCAGAGTAGATAATGTAAATCCCAATGGCAAAACCAAAAAGGGCATCGACAATCTCTAAGCCAGTGAAATAGACAATCCCCAATGCCAAAAGTACCGCAGCATTTGCCCAAAGGTCTGTTTGGTAATGTAAAGCATCGGACTTAATGACCAGATTATCGGTTGCTTTGGCTACTGATAACAGATATTTTACCAAAATAAACGTAACAATAATAGAAATTATCATCACCCAAATAGCAGGAGTCAGTAAAGTAGTTTGCGTTCCATGTATGGCTTTTTGAATCGCTTCATAAATGATGTAAAAACCTGAGAGCGTGATAATCGTCCCTTCAATCACTGCTGCAATGGCTTGAACTTTGCCTTTTCCATACTGAAACTCATTGGTCGCTTTCTCTTCAGATTTTTTAATGGCAAAGAAATTAAAAACAGAGATGAGTGTGTCAAGCAATGAGTCAATGGCTGAAGCCAAAACAGCCACAGAGCCAGAAGCTATTCCTATGACGAACTTTAAAACTGTTAGCGAAATAGCAACGATTGACGCTACTATTGTGGCTCTTTTTTGTGGGGACATTTTGATTCCTAAAACTATTTCTTGAAGTGTACCATTTTAAACTTATCTCCCATAATGGTAGGAGCAATAAGCGTCTTAATTTTATCTGCTTCACGCACATAATTCGCCTGTGTCGCTTGTTTAGCAAACTGTTCTAATATATCAATCAAGCCAAAACGAACCAATGCCCTAGCCTGTGTTTCGTACTTATCAAGGCTAAACCCTACCTCTTCAAAAGCTTCAATCACATGTCCAAAATTGACATCGTAAGTAATATCTGCTTTTTGGTAAAGCTCATCTAATTTACACTCTTCATCAAAAAGTGGATAGGTTTTATGCTTTTCATAAACACGAATAGAGAAATCATTTCTTACAAAGCGTTCTCCATAATCAAAAGAGACAAAATCACATCGTTTAATACCCTTTGCCATATTTAAAGCAAAATCTTCATAGCCAACTGCTACTTCCCCTTTAACTTGTCGATGTTTAGAGGCAAATTCTAAAATTTTTTCATCTGCTTTTTGCCACTCCACTACATGGTTTACCACAAAAGCCTCTTCCCCATCTTTAATCAAATTACAAGGAAAAGCGTCAAATATCTCATTGGCAACCACAAAAGCATAATCCACTTCCACCTCATCAATATCATTAAAATGCGTAATCTCAATATCTGAACCAAATCGCTCTTCAATGTAGCGAAGTTGCTCCTGCTGAACATCAGTCTGACGCTCAACAATCCCAAATTTAAGCGTTTTTACCAATGTAGGGTCAAGTGTATAAAGCCATTGAATCATATCACACAACAAGTACCCTTTATGTGCCCCAATCTCAATAAGCCACCCATCTTTTTTAAATGCCTCTTCTTGCATAAGCTTGTAAAAATGGTTCGCAATACTCGCCCCAAAAAAAGAGCTGGTACTCACAGCCGTGTAGAAGTCCCCCTCTTTACCTATGGCTTTAAATGTTTTATAGTAGCCGTTATCTCCGTAGAGCCAGTTGTTCATGTATGTGCTGAATTTCAATTTTTTCCTTTTTTCTGATTATTTTTTCTCTTTTAAACTGTTCATCTCATCAACAATTAACGCTTCAATCTCTTCTACTGAAGGTAGATTAATCTTATATTTAGAAACAAAAAGTTGTTGATCTAATCCTGCTGTGGCATATTCAACTTTTGTTTCATTTTTATTTGCACATAAAATTAGTCCTATAGGTGGATTATCTGTCGTTTGACTTATCTCATTTTTATAATAATTTAAATAAAAATTCATCTGTCCAACATCAGCATAAGAAAACTCTCTTATTTTTAAATCTATGAGAATATGACATTTTAAGATACGATGGTAGAAGACCAAATCAACCCTATCATGTTCATTCTCAATGGAAATTCTCTTCTGTCTAGCTTCAAAACAGAAGCCATTTCCAAGTTCCAATAAAAAGTCTTGAAGATGATTTAAAAGTGCCTCTTCAAGGTCATGTTCACTATAGTTAACTTTACTTTCTAAACCTGTAAACTCTAAAATATAAGGGTCTTTTATAATCTGTTCAGCCAAAAGCATTTCACTAGAGTTTTGAATAGATTTAATCATCTTATCTTTATCTTGAGACAATCCAATTCGTTCATAAATAGCAGAGTTTATCTGTCTCTTCAACTCTCTAACACTCCAATTTCCTTTAATGGTTTCAACTTCATAAAAGAGCTTTTTCAATGGGTCATCTATCTTTAAAAACTCTATAAAATGACTAAAAGAACAAGCGTTTAAAAGCTGTTTGGGTGGTATTTTAAAATTTTGCATAGATACCATTTTTTGACGAGTTAAATCTTTTAATTTGAATTGGTCAGACACTGTCTGACCAATTTGTGGATAGGTTATATAAAATTGTCTAAAAAGTTTTAAATTTGTTGCAGACATTCCTTTTATATGATTTAAATTAATGGATAAACTATTGATAATTTTAGCCCCATACTTAGCTCTATCCTCTCCATTTTGTTCATACTCAACAATATAATGACCAATAATCCAATTACGCAAAGTAAGCGACCTGCTAACAGTTTGTACGCTTTTAGCTTGGAGCGTTTGATGCACTGTATCTATTTGGTTTACTAAGGTATTAAAATTATTTTTTTCTATTGACATTGAGTATTCCTATATTTTTTCACTATTTTAACATTAAAAAATAATTTTTGTGACAAATATGTCAAATTGTAATGTTTTGGATTTAAAAGAAATCCGTAGGTCGGGTTGCCCCCATCCCGACAGAAATCGGCAAAATAAAAAGCTTCAATAAAATCAAAAATATTGGCATATTGATTTTTATTTGAACGATTAAATTTATTGGTTGATTGGGCTTGTGTCGGGATGAGGGCAACCCGACCTACGGGTGGTTTTATATTAATCATCATTATTAAAAGGAATATTTTTCTCTTTACAATAGACCTCTATCTCTGTATCATTGTCTAAAGATTTATCACAGAAGTCAAGCTCAAACTCTTTTTTAGCACGTTTATGATTTTTTCCTTTTGAGGTAATAATCTCTTCAATATAAGCAATAAATTTTTTAAAATCATTATTTAAATTTGAAAGCTTATCAATGGTCTTAAAATCAAGCTCTCTATATTTTGATGGGAAAAGTATTTTACTCTCAAAAGGGTTGGCTTTTAATTCAATAATACCAATTCCAAATGATTGATTGAGTCTTTCCATCTCTTCAAATAAAGAACGCTCTATTTCAAAAGCAACCAAATAACCATAATTTGCCCAACTTGAATTTGATACAGCTTGGAAATAGCTCTTTTTTAACTCATGGTCTGTCTGTATCTCTCTTTTTAATTCATATGAGGTCATTTTAAAAGTATCGGTAATATTGAGTGCTTTAAGAAACTGTTGAGTTACTTCTGTTTTAAGTGATAGAAACTCAATGCCTATCATATCTGGATGTATCCATTTTTGATTACTATCTTTTCTGTTCGACGCTTCATGAAAAATAGTTTTAGCAAATATATTTTTAGAGTTTAAATAAGAGGATAAAAGAGGATGTAAATCACGCTCATAGTAGTTATTGGTTACTATGGTTTTGGTATATTCACTATTATTATTTAAAGTGAGTTCATCTTTATACTTAGTCAAATAGTATCCATAAGAGTTTTTTTCTCTTTTTAGTCTACTAATTCTACTATCATCCTTTCTAATAAAATCGCCTAATTGAGCAGATATAGTTGATTCAGGTGTTTTTGCACTAGTAAAATCATAATAATTATTTTTTTGAATATCTTTAAGTATATCCCAATGCGTCATTAAACTCTTTTTATCTTCTAATGATTTTAGTATTGCTTCTTTAATGGTCATCTACTTTCCTACCTTTTCTCTCTTTTAAACCTTTGGGCGAAACCTCTGCAAAGCCATATAGAAATTTTTCTTTTTAAAACCCATTCACCAAAAAATCTAAAGCATCAATAATTTCATGGCGACTCTCTTCTAAATTTACAATTTTTTCACCTAAAATCTCTAATGGTACACCTGCCATGTCAGCTGTTGACATGACAACGTTTCTTCCCTCTATTATGAGCATAGGATTTAAATGTCTAATTGGTTCAATTCCTACACCTAAGGGAACAACAACTCTTGTCTTTAAAGATGAAAGTAAGCCATGTTGCACTTCTAAAAGATAAGGAAAAAGCTCTCTTGTCGCTTCATTAGCATTGAGATACACATCAAATTGAGCCATTAAAAACTCCGTAATCCATCAGAAAAAACCCCTTGTCTCTCCACACGTTTATTAAATGCCTCTATGGCTTGATGATTCTCTTCTCTCCATGCCTCTTCAGCTTTTTGTTTAACCAACTCATTAAGATGAGTTTCAAAACTTTTTGAAAGATTAATCTTATAAGCTTTTGCTTTTTTTAAAAGGTCAGAGTTTATGGACAAATTGGTTGCTTTTTTGGGAGCTTGATGATTATAGGCTAAATTCATGCGTATCCTTTATGCGTAATTAATATGATTATAACATAGATGCGATTAATCTACATCGCATCCGAAACATTCACATAAAGCCCCATAAGCTCTAGTTGGGCATCTAGCTTATATATCTCTTGGTCTAATGCTCTTACTTTGACATTGTTGCCGACTATTTTCGTGTCCAGTGCGGTTCTGTCACCCAATGCCTCTAAATCTTGGGCTGTTCCTAACATACTTTCGTAATGGCTCATGTCATCTTTGGAAAGAGCGATTTTTTTGTCAATAATTGCCAAACGTTTTTGAGCCAATGTGAAGTTGTTGGCAACGGTTTTTTTCTTTTCATTTAAAGTCACTTGGGCATTTAAGTAGTCTATCTTAGCAGTTTGAACATCATCGAAACTGTTAATGCTAATGGGCAAAGTTACTTTGAACCCATAGTTAAAATATTGCTCTTTTATGCTCGACCCTGGGGCGGCAAAAAGTGGGTTTAAGTCTTCATCGGTGTAGCGTCCGTTAATGGAGATTTCAGGCAGATATTTAGTAAGCGTCATGTATTTGTTCTCTTTTTTCTCTTCCACTCTAAAGGCATCACGTTGAAGCTCTAGCTGTTCATTCATGTAACGCTCTTGGGCTATCATGCCAAAATTTGGGAGAGTTAAAGCGTAAGGATTATGATCACTTAAGAGAGAAAAATCATTTTCTAGTTTGGCAATATTGAGTTCTATCTCTAACTTAGAGGTTGTGTCTTGATTGCGTTTTAGTAAAGCTTGGTCATAAAGTGTTCGGTTAGTTAATCCCTCTTCATAAGACTCTTTTTGTATCTGAATGTCTAAGTCGTCATTTTGAATGGTTAAATCGAGTTTGGCTAACTGAAGCTTTGCTTTTTTAAGATTATACAAAATAGTTAACGCTTGTGAAATGAGCTGACGTTTTTGAAGCTCTATATCTAAAGCATTAGCTTTACCTTGGGCTTTAGCGTATTTAATCGCTGCCCAAATTCCCCCCATTTTAAAAATGGGTTGGTCAACAGAGACAATGAACTGTTGGGTGTCAATGGTACTACCAAATTGGGTAGAGTAGTTCTTAGAGTACTGCAACATCACAGGGTTTATCCATGAGTTTTCCAACTGATGAGACTGCACCGAATTTTGTTCATTTTGATACTTTAACAACGCACTTTTATCTTGTGAGAGAATGTCACTAAGTTCACTCTCTGCCATCAACACTGAGATGAAAATACTAGAGAGAAGAAATAGCTTTTTCAAAACGTTTAAATCCTTCGTCTATCTCATCAGCTGTAATGGTTAACGCAGGTAGAAAACGCACGGTGTTTCTTCCTGCGGGGAGTACAATTAATCTGTTTTTCATACAAGAAGCAAGAACACTTTTCATGGTTTCATTGTCTTTAGCACGAAGTCCACGCATGAGCCCTAAGCCTACTTCCTCTGTAAATAGATTTGAATATTTTGTTGCCATCTCTTTAAGCTTAACAGTAAAGTATGCCAAAGTTTCTGTTAGTTTTCCACTTTTATCCATGTCGCTTAAAACTTCTAAAACAGCTAAACCTGCTCTTGTACTTAAGTAGTTCCCCCCAAAGGTTGAACCGTGGTCACCTGCACTTAAAACATCTTTGTGTTTTGTCATCACAGCTCCAATGGGAACACCTCCACCAAGCCCTTTGGCAAGAGTGATGATGTCTGGGCTTATCTCATACATATTTGAAGCCAACATCTTACCTGTTCGGTAAATTCCTGTTTGTACCTCATCAACAATGAGTAAAATATCTTGTTCTTTCAGATGCTTTTCTAGCTTTTGAATCGCCTCTTTTTGAAAAGGTTGTACCCCACCCTCACCTTGGACAAGTTCAATAAGCACGGCGACTGTTTCATCATCTATCTCTTTGTAGATAGCCTCTAAACCATTCACATAAGAGAACCCAGCAGGATATGGCGAGAAGTTTGGCGTATGAAAATGCTCTTGCCCTGTTGCTTTAACTGTGGTAATGGTACGCCCATGAAAAGAGTGTTCTAGCGTGATGACTTTGTAACGCTTTTTATCGAACTTGGTCTCTCCATACTTACGAGCAATCTTAATCGCCCCCTCATTCGCTTCTGCTCCAGAATTGGCAAAAAATATTGCTCCATCATAATCTGCTAGAGTACAAATTTGTTCAGCCAGTTTGGCTTGTGGTTCAATCACTTGCAGGTTTGAGATGTGAATTATTTTGGCGACTTGCTCTTGCAATGCTTTGACTAAAATAGGGTTATTATGTCCTACAGAGTTTACAGCTATGCCTGAAGCAAAGTCGATGTACTCATCTCCATTTTCAGTAAAAAGCGTTGAGCCTTCACCTTTTACAAAATTGGTGTAGTCTCGGTTGTAGGTTTGTAAGCCGTACTGTTTGTCTAGTTGTTCTAATGTCATTTATTTCCTTGTAGGGTGCAATTCATTGCACCACATAATAATTTTTTACAAAAACTTGGTGCAATAAATTGCACCCTACAAATTTTTCTGTGTCTCATCGGTTAAGTGTTTAAACGGCAATTTTGCCCCACCTAACAGATGAAAATGTAGATGTTTAACCTCTTGTCCACCATCTTCTCCATTGTTAGTGATAAGCCTGTACCCAGATTTATCTATACCCACTAAAGTAGCAACTTCTTGAATAAATGAGGTCATTCCAGCCATGGTTTCAGGTTGTACATCGTGGAAACAATCGACATGATTTTTAGGAATAATCAAAATATGCATTGGGGCTTTGGGGTACATATCATGAAATGCTAAAAAATCATCATTTTCTAAAACTTTGTTACTTGGTATCTCGTTATTGACTATTTTACAAAAAATGCACATGATAAATCCTTTATGTGTTAATCTATTTATTTTAAAAAATTATAACACATTAAATCCCACTATTAGCATAGTTTAGATAACATTTCATAAAATAAAATAATGGGATAGAGGTTATTTTGGAAACATTAAAACAACAAATTAACGATGCCAACTCACTAACGGAACTTGAAAAAGTTCGGATTGACCTTTTTGGGAAAAAAGGGACACTCTCTAAAGAGTTTGCAAAGCTCAAAGATGTACCTGGACCCGAAAAAAAGGCTTTTGCAGAGGGTCTAAATACAAAGAAAGCATCACTTCAAACTGCTTTTGATGAACGCTATGAAATGCTTAAAAAAGAGGAGATAGAGAAGCTTTTAAAAGCTGAAGCCATTGATGTCTCTCTCTATGGTAATCTTGATGAGAAGGGAGCTTACCATCCTGTCATGTCAACGATGGAGAAGATTATTGACTATTTTGTGGCATTAAATTTTGCCATTGAAGATGGACCAAAAGTTGAAGATGACTTTCACAATTTTGAAGCACTGAACCTGCCTAAAAACCACCCTGCTCGTGATATGCAAGATACCTTTTTCTTTAAAGATGGGGCTGTTTTACGAACTCATACCTCACCTGTGCAGATACGAACGATGTTAAGCCAAAAACCACCTATTCGCATGATTGCCCCTGGTGCTGTGTTTAGAAAAGATTACGACATTACCCATACGCCAATGTTTCATCAAGTAGAGGGCTTAGTGGTCGATGCTAAAGGTGAGATTAGCTTTGCCAATCTAAAAGCAATTATGTCTGACTTTTTACACTATATGTTTGGGGATGTTGAAGTACGTTTTAGACCAAGCTTTTTCCCGTTTACCGAACCATCTAGTGAAGTGGACATCTCTTGTATCTTCTGTGAAGGAAAAGGATGTAGAGTCTGTTCCCATACAGGTTGGCTAGAAGTGCTTGGTTGTGGAATTGTAGATTCCAATGTGTTTGATGCAGTTGAATACAAAGATGTCTCTGGTTATGCCTTTGGTTTAGGCGTTGAACGTTTTGCAATGCTCTTACACAAAGTGCCAGACTTAAGAATGCTATTTGAGGGTGACACCCGTTTATTGGAGCAATTTAGATGATAATTACACGAACTTGGTTAGAAAATTTTTTAGATATTTCAGAAGTATCAGATGAAACCCTTTTTAAAACACTTAATGCCATTGGCTTAGAAGTTGATAACATTAAAACCTATACTATTCCTCAAAAAATTGTTGTGGGGAAAATACTCTCTTGTGAAAAGCATCCCGATGCTGACAAGCTCAATGTTTGTCAAATTGAAGTGGGTGCAGGGATGCAACGTCAAATTGTTTGTGGAGCTGCCAATGTAGTTGACGCAGAATATGTTGCTGTTGCGTGTATTGGTGCAAAACTGGGTGAAGATTTTGAGATTAAACATGCAAAACTTCGTGGCGTAGAATCAGAAGGGATGGTCTGTTCTGCTTCTGAACTAGGACTGCCTAATCTTGGTGATGGTATCATGGTTTTAGATGAGACCATTGGTGAGCTTGTTGTAGGGAAAGAGCTAAATGAGTACAAAAAAATAGCTGATACCGTCATTGAAATTGAATTAACAGCTAACCGTGGAGATTGTCTCTCTGTGCATGGGGTGGCACGAGATTTATCAGCCGCTTTAAATATTCCCATGAAAAGCTTTGAGTATGAGAGCCAAAACCAAGAGAAAATTGGTTTGGCAAGAGTCGCTAAATTAACAAGTAAAGGGGAGATTAATGCTTCTTTAGAATTTGCTATGGCAAATGTTAACAATCTAGACACCTCTTTACTGTTTTTATTACGTTTAGGGTTTATTGACAAATTAAGTACTACCCCCATAGATAACTTTTTACAATATATTATCCATACCACAGGAGTTATTTTACGTGCCTATGACGTAAGCCATCTTGATTTTGAAAATGATGAAAAACTTATTATAACTGCCCAAAATGTAAATGATGTTATTCACATTTCACTCAATGATAAAAAAGCTGCCTACTTAGGAATTCATCAAGAAGAGGCTTCTAAAACAACAGGTAAATCGACACAAGTACTTTTTCAGGCCTCTTATGTCAACCCCAAACATATTGTGGATGTGGTCTCTGAACAGAAAATACAAACAGATGAGCTTTACTATAATACTTCTCGTGGATCAGAGCCTAATTTATCTTTTGGAATCACCTATTTAACGTATCTATTTGAAACTTATTATAATTCAAAACTTTTTGAAGGTACACTTTCTGTAAAAGAGGAGCTTGAACCTACTATTACTACTGTCTCAGCCGAAGAGATTTGTGAAATCATTGGTAATAAAATTCCTAAAATGGAAATTATCAATATTTTAAAAGCATTAAACTTTGGCGTACAGACTTCAATAGAAGATAGTTTTGGCATCACTATTCCTCCCTATCGACATGACATTGAAAATATTCAAGATATTACCGAAGAGATAGTGCGTATTATTGGTATTGACAATATTGAAGCCAAAGCTTTAAAATTTGTTGAGAAAAATCGAATTAATAAAAGTATGCAGAAGTATCATGCTAAAAAAGCATTACGTTCACGTGCCGTCTCAGCTGGATTTGATGAGAGTATCTCTTTTGCCTTTGCCGACAAAAAACTTTTGAAAGCTTATGATTTTAGTATTATTAATGAAAAACTAGACATTATTAACCCTATTACTACGGATTTAAATACCCTTAGAACTACCACGCTTATTAACCTTTTACAAGCAGCCAAACGTAATGTTAGCTACTCTAAAAAGTCAACAGCACTTTTTGAGATTGGTACAATTTTCAATGAGTATCGTGAAGAGAAAGAGGTATTAAGTTTAATTTATGCAGGGCAATCAGAGTCTGAAAATGTTTCGAATGCAGGAAAGCCTTCTTCTATTAATTTTGAACTTTTTCTTAAAAAAATCAGCTCTATTGTTGGAAACTTTGAACTTAAAAAATCGAATGAAACAAATGGACTCATCCATCCTTATCAATCAGCTGATATTATTATAGATAATAAAATATGTGGTTATTTAACCAAAGTTCATCCTAGCGTTTGTGATGACTTTGATTTAAAAGAGACTTTTGTAGCTGAAATAGATTTCAATGCCTTAGTTCCTAAACATATTAATGCTCATGCTATTTCCAAATTTCAAGGGGTCTATAAAGATTTAAGTTTTGTTATCAATAAAGATATTCACTATACGCAAGTAGCATTATCAATAAAAACTTTAAATTTACCGCTACTTAAAAAGTATTATCCTGTTGATGTCTATCAAGATGAAGCACTAGGAGAAGAAAAAAGTTTATCCTTACGCTTTTTTATCCAATCAGAAGAAGAGACACTAAGTGATGAAGCCATTGAAGAGACCATCAAGCGCATTATAAGCAAAATCGAAAGTGACCATGGAGCAGCCCTTCGATGAAAAATGTCATAGTCTCTCCTAAAACGGAATCATTTACCTTAGAGTGTGCAGAGATTGCTGCTGATAAGTCCATCTCTCATCGTTGTGCGATGTTCTCTTTGCTCTCGAACAAACCCTCAAGCATTAAAAATTTTCTTTTAGGAGAAGACACTTTGGCTTCACTCTCCATTGCCCAACAGCTAGGAGCGAAAGTAAAAAGAGAGGGGGCGAATATAGAGATTACCCCTCCTACTAAGCTATCTGAACCCTCAAACATCTTAGATTGTGGTAATGCTGGAACAGGAATGAGACTCTATGCTGGTCTCCTTTCAGGAATTGAGGGTTCATTTATCTTAACAGGTGACAAATATTTACGTTCCCGTCCCATGAACCGTGTGGCAATTCCTTTGCGAAGTATAGGTGCAAAAATTGATGGTAGAGAAGAGGGAAACTTAGCCCCTTTAGCCATTCGTGGGGGTAATTTAAGCTCTTTTAAATATGAATCTCCAATTGACTCTGCCCAAGTGAAATCTGCACTTATCTTAGCAGCACTTCAAGCCGATAGTCCCTCTTACTATAAAGAGTCCCTTCTCTCACGTGACCATACAGAGCGAATGCTTTCAGGTATGGGTGCTTCTGTTACGCTTCAAGAAGATGGTTGGATTAAAATTGAACCTTTAGAAAAACCATTAAATCCACTTAACATTACTGTCCCTGCTGACCCATCAAGTGGTTTCTTTTTTGCTGTAGCCGCTGCCATTACGCCCAATGCCACCACTACAATTAAAAATGTCACTTTAAACCCTACCCGTATAGAAGCATATAAAGCATTAGAGAAGATGGGTGCAAAAATCAGCTATATCGAAAAAGAAAATATCTATGAGCCTATCGGAGATATAGAGATTAATTATAATGGTCAACTTAATGCTATCACTGTAGAAAAAAATATTGCATGGCTGATTGATGAACTCCCTGCCCTCTCTATTGCTATGGCAACAGCTAAGGGAACAAGTGTGGTTAAAAATGCCAAAGAACTTAGAGTCAAAGAGAGTGACCGTATTTCAACCGTACTAACAGGTTTAAATAGTTGTGCCATACAAAATCTAGAGCATGAAGATGGATATGAGATTATTGGAGGAGAAATAAAACCTGCTACTATTAATAGTCATGGAGACCACCGAATTGCGATGAGTTTTGCCATTGCTGGATTGATAGCTAAAATGAATATTGAAGATACAGCTTGTATTGAAACTTCATTTCCAAATTTTTTCGATATACTCACTCAAATTGCCAATATAAATTAAGAGGTTATGATTATGAAAATAGAACTTGCATCGAGTTATGGATTTTGTTATGGTGTCAAACGTGCCATTGAGATTGCAGAAGAGCATAAAAACTCTTTTACCTATGGTCCACTCATTCACAATAAAGATGAGATAAATCGTCTTAAAGAGGGGTTTAATATTGGACTCGTTGAGAATATTAACGATATTAAAAATGACAATGCGGTGGTGATTCGTACCCATGGTATTCCTAAAGGTGAGTTAGCACTTCTTAAAAAGCAAAAAAATAAAATCATTGATGCAACCTGTCCTTATGTAACAACCCCACAAAATATTGTCGAAAAGATGAGTAATGAGGGCTACTCCATCGTGATATTTGGAGATAAAGCACATCCTGAAATTAAAGGGGTAGTCTCTTATGCCAATAAAGCAGAGGATGCTTTTATTGTACTTGAGCCTAAAGAGTTGACTAAATTACCTTTAAAGAGCAAAGTGGCTGTGGTCTCTCAAACAACTAAAAAACCTGAAGATTTTGCCAAAATTGTCTCGGCACTTATACAAACCCATCGAGAAGTTCGTGTTTTTAATACCATCTGTAATGCAACCTTTGAAAATCAAGATGCAGCTGCTGAATTGGCTAAAAAAGCAGATGTGATGATTGTTATTGGTGGTAAACACTCTTCTAATACTAAAATGTTACACAGTATTTCAGAAAAAGATTGTCCCGATAGCTACTTAATTGAGAACGAATCAGAACTAGACCCTACTTGGTTTAATGACAAAAACCTTTGTGGTGTTTCAGCAGGTGCCTCTACTCCTGACTGGATTGTACAAAATGTCATTAACAAAATAAAAGAGATTGCTTAATATCCAAAGCACTATTAATATTTCCTAATTAATAGTGTTAATTTTAAAAACTTAAACTAGCTAAGCACCATATTTTCACACTTTCATATAGCATTAAATAAAAAAGAGTATAATAGCGAAAATTTAGGCACAAGCAAGGATTGGCAAACATGAAATTCGAAGATATCGAAATAGAAGACGTAGATTTTGGAGCGATGCTCGAGGAGTCGTTCAAAAAAACAGACAGTAAAAGTGATTTAGTAGATGGTACTATCGTTAAGATAATTGAGGAAGACAATCAAGTAGTTATTGATATTGGTCGTAAAAATGAAGCACTTATGTCATTGGATCAAATTAGAGATGAAGATGGTGAACTTTTCTTTAAAGAGGGTGAAACCATTCAAGTGGTTATCACAGGACAAAGAGGTGAAAGACCAAGTGTTTCTTATGAATTAGCAGAGCAAAGAGCCGCTTTAGCTGAGTTTATTGAAGAGTATGATGAAGAACAAGAGTATGTTGTCGAAGGTACAATTACTAAAAAGAATAAAGGTGGATTTGTTGTAGATGTCTCTGGTTTAGAGTTCTTTATGCCAAGAACACTCTCTTACATCTCTTACAAAGTTGACCCAATTGGAAAACAAGTAAAAGCACTTATTGTTAAAGTTGACAAAGAGAAAAACTCTGTGGTTGTTTCAAGAAAAGCACTTATTGAACGTGAAAAAGCTGAGACACAAGAGATTGTAGACAGATTACTAGAAAACAAAGCAGTTGTTGTTGGTACCATTAAAAAGATTACTTCTTATGGTATGTTTGTTGATGTTGGTGGTATGGACGGTTTGGTTCACTACTCTCAAATTTCTCACAAAGGACCAGTTAACCCTTCTAAATACTACAAAGAGGGTGATGAAGTTAATGTTATTGCCATTGAGTATGATAAAAAGAAACGACACCTCTCTCTTTCTATTAAGGAAGCAAACCTTGACCCATGGAAAGATATTGACAATACGCTAAGAGCAGGTGATACTGTATCTGTAACTGTTTCAAACATTGAGCCTTATGGTGCATTTGTTGATTTAGGTGAAGATTTAGAAGCATTCTTACACGTATCTGAACTCTCTTGGGAAAAAAATGTTAAACATCCAAAAGATCACATTGAGATTGACCAAGTGATTGATGTTCAAATTATTGAAATTGATAAACAACAAAGAAGACTTAGAGTTTCAAGAAAAACTTTATTGCCTAAACCAATTGACCAATTTGCTTCAGCTAACAGAGTCGGTGACATCATTACAGGTACAGTTTCATCAGTAACTGATTTTGGAGCATTCCTTAAAATTGGTGCAGTTGAAGGTCTTCTTCATAATCAAGAGTTATCTTGGGAAAAATCAGAACCTGCTAAAGAGGTGTATAAATCTGGTGATGAAGTTGAAGTTAAAATTATTAAAATTGACAGAGACCAAGGTAAAGTTTCTCTTAGTGTTCGAGCAATGCAAGAGTCTCCAGTAGCTGCTTTTGCTAAAGAGCATAAACTTGGTGACATTGTTACAGGTACAGTAAAAGATAAAAAAGACTTTGGTATTTTTGTCTCTATTGAACCAGGGGTTGATGCCTTACTAAGACTTGATGATTTACACCCTCTTAAAGAAGAAGAGGTTGAAAAAGGTCAAGAGATTAGAGCAGTAATCTCTTTCATTGATGCTAAATCTGATAGAATTAGAATTTCTGTAAGAAGACTTGAACGTCAAGAAGAGCGTGAAGCACTTGACAAACTTAATTCTGAGCAAGATGACAGCATGACTTTAGGTGATGCTTTTGGCGATTTTAAACGAAAGTAGGAACTGCTATTAATGTCTAAAATTACCATTGTAGTTTGCGACCATATCCACCAAAAAGGCTTGGATATTCTCGCAAATGATGCCGATATAAACCTTATTAATGCTGCTGATGAGCCTAAAGAAAAGCTCATCACAGAAATTATTCCTCTTGCTGATGTTGCCATTACCCGTTCTTCTACTGATGTTGACCAATTCTTTTTGGAGAATGCTCATAAAATAAAATCTGTTGTTCGTGCAGGTGTTGGTGTAGACAATGTTGACATTGAGGGTTGTAGCAAAAAAGGTATTGTTGTAATGAACGTACCAACTGCTAATACCATTGCAGCTGTTGAGCTTACCCTCACGCATATGCTTTCATGTGTTCGTCAATTTCCTTATGCCCATAACAATCTTAAGTTAGACCGAGTTTGGAGACGACAAGATTGGTATGGTACTGAACTCTACGGTAAAAAATTAGGAATCATTGGTTTTGGAAACATTGGTTCACGTGTAGGAAAAAGAGCCAAAGCATTTGAGATGGATGTAGTTGCCTATGACCCTTACATTGACCCTAGAAAAGCCACTGATATGGATATTGCTTACACTAAAAACTTTGATGATATTTTAGCCTGTGACATTATTACGATTCACACCCCTAAAAACAAAGAGACCTTAGGCATCATTGACAAAGCTGAAATTGCAAAGATGAAAGATGGTGTGGTACTGATTAACTGTGCTAGAGGGGGACTTTTTAATGAAGATGCCCTACTCGAAGGCTTAACTTCTGGTAAAATTCACATGGCAGGGATTGATGTTTTTAACAAAGAACCAGCCATTGACCATCCTCTTTTAGACTTAGACAATGTTACTGTTACTCCTCACTTAGGGGCGAACACTAAAGAGTCTCAACAAAACATTGCCATTCAAGCAGCATCTAATGCCATTGAAGCAGCTAAAAACATTGCCTATCCTAATGCTTTAAACTTGCCTATTAAAGAGAGTGAACTTCCTGACTTTCTACGTCCTTACTTAGAGCTTATTCAAAAGATGGGAAATATTGCGGCACAAGTTACACGTGATAAAGTCAAAAGCATTAAAGTAACAACTAAAGGGGATGTTTCTGACTATTTAGAATCGCTTTCTACCTTTGCTACTGTAGGTGTACTTAGCGAATCACTTCAAGACAAAGTGAACTATGTTAACGCAGAGTTTGTTGCCCAAGAACGTAACATAAAGCTTATCAAAGAGACTGCTGTTAATAACTCTGGACTCACTAATAAAGTGAGCCTTAAAGTAACTACTGACAGCGGTGACTTCTTTATTGCAGGAACAGTATTTGGTGAGCAAACTTTACGTATTATGGACATTGATGGCTATAAACTAGACTTAGAGCCAAAAGGAAATTTAATTTTCTTTAGAAATACCGATGTTCCTGGTGTCATTGGTGATGTAGGTCGTATTGTTTCATCTCATGGACTCAACATTGCAGACTTTAGACTTGGTAGAGATAATAAATCTCACGCTTTAGCTGTCGTCAATATTGACAACACCATTACAAAAGAAGTTATTAGCGAACTTTCAAAACTTGATGCTTGTATTAGTGTCAACTATGTTACCATTTAATTTAATACTTTAAAAATAGAAGAGTCTTTCAAAAGAGAGGCTCTTTCTTTTAACTATTTCCTCTATTTATTCTCACTTTACTTTAAATAAACTCACTTTTAATCTACTTTTTCTTATTATAAATTTTTAAGTATCAATAAAAATTATAATTTAACATTAATAATGATATAATAATATTACTATATCATAAGTAATTTTAATCATTTCAACTGATTTTAACAACATTTAATTATAATTTTAATAATTTAAACTTATTCCATTAAAGGATTACTTATGTATATTAAAAAAAGCATAACGCTCTTATCAATAGTCTTGGTACTTACAAGTAGCTTACATGCCCATGAGATTAAAAACCTCTCCTTAGATGAAGCATTAAAAATTATGAAAAAGAATAACCTAGAGTTAAAAATTTCTAAATTTAATGAACAAATTAAAACTTATGAAGCAAAAAGTGCTTCAGGACATAAATATGGTAAGGTTGATCTTAATCTTCAAGCCTTACGCTCCAATGATGCAGGAAATATTTTTGGATTTAAACTTAAAAGTCGTGAAGCGGCATTTGGGGATTTTGGATTTTCAGAGTTTGATATGTCAGGGCAAACAAATCCACTACCTGTTCAACCTAAAGATTTAAACTACCCTGATGCAAGAAATCATTTTCAAACGACCATTAGCTATATGGTGCCACTCTATACTGCTGGGAAACTAGAACAATATGGGAAAATAACCAAGGCATTAGAACACATGAGCCAACTCGATAGCTCTAAAATACTTAATGAAAAAATATTTCAAACCAGTAAAACCTTTTATGACATTTCTCTTATCAATCAATATATTCAAAACTTAAGCAATATACTCTCTAATATTGAGCAATTAGAAAACATTGTTATGAGTATGCAAGAGGAAGGGTTTGCCAAAGAGATAGATATTTTAGAGGTACAAACACGCAAAGCAGAAGCTCAAAGTATGCTCACCCAAGCAAATTATAACAAAGAATTAGCCTACCAATATCTCTCTTTTTTACTCAATCAAAATGTTACTTCTATTATTGACACTACAGAGAGTCTAGCGATGCCAGAAATAAACGTTGAAGAGTTTTTAGCCAATAATCTAGATATTCAAAAAGCAAAGCTAGGCGTAGAGATTACCGATATGGTCATAGAGACCAAAAAAGCAGATTTTTTACCCACAGTTGGTGCATTTGGAGAGTATGGCTCATCGGATGATAAACCTTTCAATGATTTCATCGACAAAGATTTTTATACTGTAGGCGTACAACTAGAGTGGAATCTTTTTAATGGTAATATTGACAAACATAATTTAGAAAAAGCAAAAGTTGAGAACCTAAAAGTGCGTGACCAAGTTAATTTAGCCCAAAAAGGAATTGGCTTGAAAATTGCCAAATTACAAACTGAAGCAAAAAGTAAAACCGCAGAGATTATGAGTCTTGAAAGCCAATTAACCTTTGCATCACAAGTTTATGAAAACTATCAAGAACGTTATAAAGAGGGCATAACATCCATCTCTGATGTACTGATAAAACAATCCAAAGAGTTAGAGGTACTTCTCAAACTCTTAACTGCAAAAAATGACCGAAATGCCAAAGTTTTTGAACTTAGAAGCATACTTAACCAAGGAGAAATATAATGAGAATATTAACCATCATGATATTAGGACTAAACCTACTTTACTCTATCGAACTTGATTTATCAGGTTCTGTAATATCTGACAATCAAAAAATGATTACAAGCCGATACATGGGAATTGTAAAAAAAATGCATGTCGCAGAGGGTGACATTGTTAAAAAGGGTCAACTCCTTTATGAGATTGATTCAAAAGAGATTGATTCAAAAAAAGAGCAAGTCAATTTAGCCATTTCACAAGCACAACTTGCTTTACAGATGAACAAAAATCAATACTCAAATATCTTGTTAAATTTAGGTCGATACCAACGCCTATTTAAAAAAGGTATGGTTTCAAAATATGAGCTAGAAAATTTAGAATTGGGTGCTACCAATATGGAAGATATGGTACAAATTGCTAAAAAACAAGTAGCACAAGCAAAAGCAATGAAAAAAGAGGTGCTTAATCAGTATAATTATCTTAAACTAAGAGCACCAAACACAGGAGTGATTATTGCCAAAAAACTCTCAGTGGGAGAGATGGCAATACCTGGAATGCCTGGTGTCATTTTAACCGACCTTTCAAAGCTTAGTATTATTGTTGAAATATCAGAAGATAATATTAAGTATATGAGACTAGGAAAAGTTATTGATATAGAGATACCCTCTACAGGGTTTAAAAGCACAGGAAAAATCTATTCGATTATTCCAAGCTCTAATCCAATGACCCATAAGTTTAAAATGAAAATTAAATTTGACTCTAAAAAGAAGTCAATCTATCCAGGCATGTATGCTAAAGTGCACATAAAAGGTTAACAATGGGAAAAGAAGTCAAAGAGCCTTACGTCGTTAAAGATGTGGCAGGGAAATTAGGTCAAGCGTTTTTACGGAACCCTTTAACAGCTGTTTTAGGCATTGTCATTTTGGCATTGGGTTGGATAGCCCTTTCAACAATGCCAAGGGAAGAAGACCCACAAATCGCTATCTCGGGTGGAGGAATTATGGTTGTAATGCCAGGGGCTACCCCTTTAGAGATTGAAAACATCATCTCTAAACCACTCGAAAAAAAGCTTAGAGAGGTTCAAGGGATTCAACATGTTTATAGTACTTCCATGAACAATGTCGGTATTGTTAATGTGATGTATTATATTGGTGAGAACAGAGAAGATTCCAACTTGAAACTTTACGACAAAGTAATGCAAAATATGGATCAAATGCCTCAAGGAGCAAAACAACCTCTCATCAAGCCTTTTGACATAGATATTGATGTTCCTATTATCTCTATTGCTTTTTATAGAAATGCAAACTCTAAACTCTCCTTAGTAGAGTTTAATGAAGAGATACGAAAACTAAAACATAAAATAAACAGTATTGAGAATGTTGCAAAAACAACCATTTCAGGAGCACACAAAGAGCAATACAACATTGAAGTAGATGTTAATAAACTCTCAGCCTATCACCTCTCTATGGGACAGATTATGACCGCTGTTAAACAACTCGCCGTCAATGTTCCTGAAGTTAAAGGACGAACCAATGGCAATCAACTTGTTTTCTTTGGTGTCTCCAACGCCATTCATAGCACCAAGGATATTGAGAGTGTTATGGTGACCTCTTATCGAGACTCACCTGTCTATCTAAGAGATGTTGCCAAAGTTGAAAAAGGTATTGACAAACAGAACTTTCAAGATGTTGAACTTATCTATCGACCTAATAATGATTTATCTAAACCACTAAGTGCCAATATTGGACAACTTACCCTCTCTGTCTCAAAACTAGCAGGAACCAATGCCGTTTTTGTTGCACAAGATGTCATGAAGCTCATTGATGAGGAGAAACCTCACTTTGAGAAGTTGGGCATTGAGTACCGTAAAACAAGAGATTATGGTCAAAGAGCCAATGCCGCAGTAGATGAGTTGATGCACCACTTGGTTATTACCATTATTATTATTGCGATTATGCTCGTGTTTGCCTTAGGTTGGAGAGAATCACTGATTGTTACCTTCTCTGTACCTGCTATTTTAGCCATTACCCTCTTTATCGCCTATATGACAGGTCAGACAATGAATAGAATTACGCTATTTGCCTTCTTGCTCTCTTTGGGTCTCTTGGTTGATGCAGCTATTATTGTTATTGAAAATATACACCGTCATTTACATAGTCCAGAAGCTAAAGATAAAGAAATGGGGGCATTACTTGTTGAAGCAACTGATGAAGTTGGAGGACCTACTAACATTGCAACTTTAGCCATTATTATGACCATGGTTCCTATGGCATTTGTTGGAGGAATGATGGGTTCATTTATGAAACCAATTCCTTACAATGTTCCTGTGGCACTCTTTGCATCACTCGTTGTTGCTTATATTTTCACCCCATATTTAAGTTTAAAACTTTTAAAAAAACCAGAGCATGATGAATCTCATGACATGGAACATAATCCTTATGGAATTTGTGAGATATGTCAAGGTGAACACCATACAGAGAAACATGATGAACAGACAAAAACAACAAAAGAGGAAAAATAGATGGAGAGATTAGAAACGTTTGTCTACTGGATTTTAACCAGTAAATTTAGAAAAACCATGGTGATTGCTTTAACTATTTTTGCATTTTTTGCCTCACTTCTTATGTTTCCGACAGGGGGAGTATTGGCAAGAATGTTACCAGGGAAAAGTGCCACTACCTACTCTATTTATGTTGACACCCCTACGGCTAGTTCCATCGAACAGACGAAAAAAGTGACCAGTTGTGTTACCAATATTCTAAGAAATGAAAAAGAGATTCTTGATATGTCTATTTTTTATGGACAAGGAATTCCTTTAGATTATGCAGGGCTAGTAAAAGGTTCTCTTATGAAGAGAACAGAAAATGTGGCAGAAATATCTGTTAATCTTACCCCAATTCATGAACGAGAAGAGGCATCATTTCTCATGATTAGTCGATTACGTCCTATGATACAAGAGACTTGCCAAAACCTTGTTCCTGGTACGGTTATTAAAATGATTGAGCAACCCTCTGGACCTCCTACATTAGCACAAATTGTTCTTGAAGTACATGGTGAGGATATTCCCCAAACAAGAAGAATAGCCGTTGAAGTTGCCAATATTTTTAAAGAGACCAAAGACCTTGTGGATGTTGATATTATGGCGGATGATATTTATAAAAAGTATCAACTTCTTCCAGATATTGAAAAAATTGCAAAGTTAAAATTAGGCATTGAGCAGGTTAATAACATCTTATATCTCGCCTTTCAAGGAATGGTAGTTGCTACTAAAAACTCTGAACATCGTTCAGTACAAACACCTATTTATTTAGTATTAAGTGATAAAACCCGACGCTTACGTGATAGCTCTAAAGATGCTATTAAATCAAAGCTCTCTTCACTTACACTTATGAATAGACAAGGCTTAATGATTCCTTTAACTGAAGTAGTACAGATTATAAAAGTAAACTCTACTCCTATGATTATGCACAAAGATTTAAAACGTATGATTAATGTCATCGCTGAGACCGACAATGTATCACAAGTTTATCCACTACTCGATGCACGTGAAAAGATGGTGGAGTACTTCTCAAAAGCGTATACCGTTACCAATGCACCTTTTTCTACCTATATGTTTGACTTAGAGTTGGTTCATAAAATAACAGGTGCTAAATATCTCTTACGATGGGATGGAGAGATGAAAGTAACACTCGATACCTTTAGAGACCTAGGTGCTGCCTTTATTGCGGCCTTAGTACTTATCTTCTTCTTATTGGTTATCTACTATAAGAGTTTTGCCTTAAGTGGTATTATCTTAGGAGGTTCATTCCTCTCACTCATTGGGGTTATTTTAGGACATTGGGTTGCTGACATTGTTACCACTGAAACATTCTTCTTGACAGCTACTTCACTCATTGGATTCATTGCACTCATGGGAATTAGTTCAAGAAACTCATTACTTTTAATTGACTACGCTATGGGACTCATTAAAAATGAGGGGATGGAGAAGAAAGAGGCGATTGCTAAAGCATCAGCCACACGAGCCACCCCAATTTTCTTAACTGCTGTTGCCATCATCTTAGGTTCTGCCCTACTCGCAGGTGACCCAATCTTTGGTGGACTAGGAGTTGCCCTTATCTCTGGTACGGTAGCTGCTGTATTTGTATCACTACTTTTTGTACCTGTTCTAATGGACAATGCCAAAGCGATGTTACCTGATGATTGTGAAGAGAGAGAAGAGAAATAATACTTGATGTCAGTTACTATACTGACATCAAATCAATATAAAAGCTTATAAACTTTTATATTTTAGCTTTTAGAGATAGAAAACTTCGGAACGTTCAAAATATCAAACTTTTTACTTAATGCATTGACCTCTTCATCCACATTTTCACCAATAAAGATAAGTAAAGACTTCTCTTTATAGTCAAGTAACTCTTCAAAAGAGGCATCTCCAAATGAGTAATTGACAAAAATTGCATTAGGCACATCTTTTACTTTGACAATCCCTTTAACCCTATAAATAGACTCTGGAATATTTTTAAGTATTTGGTCTACATCATCAAAATTAATATCTTCTTTTAAGTAAGCTACCTTTTGCGTAATGGAGTCTTTGAGGGTATGGTCTAGGTGTTTAGCATCTTGTGCAAGTTCTAATACCTCTTCAACTTTATAAACACCCTCAAAAAGCTCTCTACCTACCAAGCCCTGCTCTGCTCTATGGGTCACATAGTTTTTGAATATAGGCTCACCTGTTAGTGTATTTTTAATATTATACTCTTCTTTAATATTTGCTATGTCAGCTTCTAAGACTTTAATCTCATCTTCATTGACCAAGTCCATTTTATTGAGAACAATAATATTTGAACCACCGAGTTGATATTTTGAAGTTGAGTTATCTTTATAAGTATCAAAATTTTTACTATCAATCACACAGATAACCCCATCAACAGAGATACCCATATTTTGCAAAGAGAGAAAAATAGGAAAAGGCTCAGATGCTCCCGAAGTCTCCACAAAAATAATCTCTGGGTCATACTTTTGAATGATTTCAGCAACACCTGCTTCAAACTCTTGTGCCAATTGACAACAGATACACCCTTCTGAAATTTCAAGGACTTCAGAGTGAACATTTTGGAGGACTTTACTATCGACCCCAATGTCACCAAACTCATTGACAATAATGGCAATCTTTTTGTCAGCAAAGTTTTCTTTAACGCTATTTGTTAACATGGTAGTTTTACCTACACCTAAAAAACCTGTGATTACGAATGAAGAGATCATATTGATACCTTGGGAGTGAATTATATTTTGAGTGATTACACGAAGAAAATATTAGAAAAATAGAACATCATCTATTTGTATAATACTTTAAAAATTAAAATAACAACTGTGCCAAGGCACAGTTGTTAATAGCTTAAGCTGTTACATATCCTGTATCTACAGGTACAACATGTGATGGGTCAAGTAACATAGGCTCTAAACCTACCTCTTTAGCCCATTCTGCTGCTAAGTCAAATGCTGCTGAAGCAGTTTCAAGGTTTTTCTGAATTAAATCCAATTTTTTCTTGAACTTTTTCTCAATAACAGAGTCAAGTGATGCAGTACCACCAGAAGCTGTATATTTTTTAAGGAATCTATCTTTAATTCCCTCTTCAATCGCTGGTTTACCAATGGTTCCAAGTACACCAAACAGTGCACCTAGCATTGCCATGTTAGTTGCAAGTTCTGTACCCGCAATATCAATCGCAAATTTAGTAAAATCTTTAGTAAGAACTTTTACATTTTTATCAGCTAAAATCTTTTTATCTTCATCAGTTAAAAGTTCGATGTCAGAGTTAATAATAACTAAACCATCATCTTTAATACCTGCATAAAAAGGCATGGTGTATGATTTACCCATAGTAACAACTTGTGGGTGATAAATCATAACAATATCAGGGTAAACTACTTCCCCTCTATCAAAGATTGGTACCGTTCCAATTCTTGTGTAAGACTCAGATGGTGCCATTCTTTTCTCTGCCCCAAAGAAAGGGTTAGAAACAGCATAGTAACCTTCAGTATCTGCAGCAGTAGCAGCAATATGTGCTGCTGTAACTGCCCCTTGCCCACCAAGGGCAGGCATTCTAACTTTAATCGAATCTTTTGCCATTATAGAATTCCTTTCGCTTTGCATTCTTTTAAGTACTCTTCAGCTTCTGGAGAAACGTAACGGAAAGATTCAAATCTCTCTTTATCTTGCTCTTTCATTTCCCATAAACCTTCGTTTGCAGCCAAACCAATTTCAAGAATACATGGAGTGTATAAGTGAATGTATGTTGGTCCAAGTTCTCTAGCAACCAATACCGCTTCTCTAAGAACTTTAGCAACTTTTTTAGGTGCTGATGCTGTTAATTTAACAGAGTATTGACAACCTGAAGTTACTGCTAATTCCCACATAGGTACTTTGTCAAAAACTTTTCCTTTAGGAGCCATTTTAAATACTTGACCTTTTGGTGTAGAACCAGATTCTTGTCCACCTGTGTTTGCATAAACTTCGTTATCAAAACAGATAGTTGTAATCTTCTCTTGTCTGAACCATGACTGTAAAGTGTAGTCAAGACCAATATCAATAGTCGCACCATCACCTGCTAGAACAATAACATCTTTAGTTTTATCTGGGAATCTCCAGTCTAAAGTTCTTTTGATACCAGATGCAACAGCATTTTGGTTACCAAAAAGTGAGTGTACTGTATGTAATGCGATGTGTGGGAACATCAATGAAGTACAACCAGTTGAGTTAACAATAATTGTATCTTCTGGAATTGGAAGTGCAGTTAAGATGTATCTTAATGCTGCTGCTTCTGGACAACCAGCACAAAGTGAATGCTCTTCTAAAATCTCTTTTTTATCTGGTAAATCAGAGATACCACGGTTTTTAGTCGCCGTAGCATGCCATGTTGCATTATCTTCAAGATCAATAATGTCTTTTGGCATAATATCTCTAAACTCAGGGTTAATTTTGTAAATATCTACTGACATATTACGCTCCTTAATCTATTTTAACGAAGTTTGCAACTTCTTTAAGAATTTCTTCAACTGGCATACTCATACCACCAGCAACTCTAGGCTTACCAATTACTTCTGATTCAGAACGACCATAAAGTGCTTTAACAACTTCATTGTATAACCAACCAGTAACGTTAAATTCAGGAACAAAGATATATTTAGCACCTTTAGTCGCTTCAATTAACTCTTCTGTTGGGAATGGTCTAATGGTTCTAAGCTTAACTACTTTACAAGTTACGCCCAATTTAGCCAATTCTCTGTGTGCTTCTTTAGCTTGGTGTGATGCTGTACCACACGCTACAAATACCACATCTGCTACATCATCACCTGTTGTATGCACAAGACCTTTAAGGAAATGTTTCGCATATTTTCTTGATCTATCAGCTGCTGAACGTACTTCCCACTGCCATGATGCATGTGTCGCATATGAAATGTAGTTAGATTTCATTACAAATGGATCTCTTAGGAATCTTCCTGGAGGCATCTCTGAATCAATCGGAGGTAGTGGTGCTGCATACGGATCATACGGTGGTAATGCAATGTCATCAGCTGGTAACATTACTGACTCTCTTGTATGTGATACAAAGAATCCATCAACTGCTGTAATAATTGGAATATGTACATCTGGTTTTTCAGCAACAATAAACGCTGCGATTGTCATGTCGAAAAGTTCTTGAACATTTTCAGCATACCAAATCATACATCCAGTTTCAAGTAAGAAAGAGACTTCCAAGTTATCTGGTTGAATGGTAAGTGGAGAGTTAATCCCTCTTGCCATTAAGATTAATTGACATGGAATTCTAGTACCTGACCACATTGGAAAGTTTTCCATTGCTCTAAGTGTACCAGGACCTGATGTTGTTGTTACTGTTCTTGAACCTGCCATTGCACAACCTGCAACTTCAGACATAACACCAAACTCATTTTCACCTCTAAAGTAAGTACCAATGTAACCCTCAGCCCATAGTTCACCAATAAGGTGTGCTGCTTCTGACTGTGGCGTAATTGGATACGATACTGATGCATCTACTGTACATCTTTTCATTGCTTCTTTAACAACTTCTGAACCTGTCATAAAGTGTTTTTCTCTTGGGGCTTCGAAAAGTAAATAATCAGGGGAAACTATCTTCTGTCCTGACCAGTTCTTCTCTGCTGTCATATCACTTCTTTTTGTCATAGTAAAACCTCCTAGTCTCTATTTACCAAGCTCTTGCTTGACTTCTTTAGCAATTTCAATAAATTTAGCTAAATCTTCAGAATGTTGATCTCTAATGGTTGCCATAGCATCTTCGTGACCAGATAAGGCACACATACCAATAGTATAACAATCAGTCTCTGAACGTATAATTTTTAACGCAACGTTTGCATAGTGACAGTGTACTCCAATAAAGATACATGCTTTAATGTTATTGTGCCAAATTGTTAAGTTCGGGTGGTTAGGGTTAATCTCAACTTCTGCATCAATTTTAGGATATTTTGGTCTATAATCATACATAGGTATCATTTTAGCCCCTAAAACTTCTGACATCTCTTTAATAAGTGTTGCTTTTTTCTTCGCCTCTTCACTCCAAGCATATAATACTTGTGGACCAGGGAAGATAGTTGCATTTTCACTTGTTAACATTACTCTAGCAACTTCTCTCATTGCTACTTCTTCATCAACCATTTCAGTTAATAACATTGCTTTACCCTCATCTGGTGTATATAAACCATCATAAGTTGCAACTGGATACGGTGAATAATCAGCTGGGCCTAAATTTGCCATATTGTCTCCTAAATTTTTATACTACCATTATGCCATGTGCGTAAAGTTTATCTCCATCTATAATAAGTTTTAGGGGATAAATCTTAAACACATGGCAGAACAGTGTTTTCTCTTGTAGATCTACAAGAGGGATTAAACAGTGGTGTGAGGAGTTCTCTCCTCACAACTAAAGAGATTAGTCTTCAGTAGATACCATTGCCATTTCAATACAATTTCTGTCAAGAAGGTCAGAACAAACGTATACACAAATTGCACACCCTTTACATCTATCTTCATCAACCCATGAAGTTTTATTCTCTTCATCATACATTAAGGTGTTTGCTTCTGGACAGTAAAGTGTACACATGTTACACTTATACTCTGAACATTTACTTGAATCAACTTTTGCTACGTAGTACATTTTTATCCTTTGTTATATTTCAATTTTAGTTACTAGAGGGGCATTGCTTAAATCAATAGACGCTGCCATCTCGAAAGTTTTGTTAATTACTTCCATGTTTTTAGAAAGTAATTCTTCTTTTTTCTTAAACTTTTTCTCAATTGCTGAATCGAGTGATGCTGTACCACCAGAAGCAACAAATGAGTTTCCTAAGAATCTCTCTCTTACTGCTTTTTCAATATTCTCTTCAGTAACTAATTTAGTCATCCCAAGAACCATACCCATCATTGCCATGTTAGTTGCAAGTTCTGTACCTGCAACTTTTTTAGCCAATTCAGTTGCTTCAAATTGAATAACTTTTGCATTAAGTCTATTTAAAACTGCTTTATCTTCTTCATCAAGAACATCAATGTCCGAGTTAATGATAATAAGAGAATCTTTTTTAAGACCTGTATAGAAAGGCATTGTATAAGATTTACCATGTGTTACAACTTGAGAGTGGTAAATCATAATAATGTCTGGATATACAACTTCACCAACTTCATAAATTGGTTGAGAAGATGCTCTTACGTAAGCCTCAACTGGTGCCATTCTTTTCTCTGAACCAAAAAATGGTACCAAAGAAGCAAACTTACCAGCATTGTCCATTGCATTTCCAAGAATGTGAGCAGAGGTAACAACCCCTTGTCCACCTAGCCCAGAAATTCGTATGTTATATCTTTTTTTATCGTCTGCCATACTAATTTACCTCTTTTTTCTTTTTAGCTTCTACTACTGTGAAAAGCTCTTTAGCTTCATCAGTCATAAATTCTTCAAATGCAAAACGCCCTTTAGCCATCTCTTGTGCATCTTTAAATACATCTGGAGTAGGAATAGAGTACTCAATGTTACAAGAAGTATATGCATGGATAAATGTTGGTCCAAGTTCTCTTGCTGCAAAGATTGCTCTTCTAATTGCTTTGGCTGCTTTGTTGATGTTTGTCGGAGACATTTTAACAACATAAACACACCCAGCAGTAATTGCCAGTTGCATAGCAGGCATTTTATTAAAGTTTTTACCTTTTGGAGACATTTTAAGAACGGCACCTTTTACAGACATACCAGACTCTTGTCCACCTGTGTTTCCATAAACTTCATTGTCAAGCATGATAGTTGTGAATTTTTCACCTCTAAACCATGCGTGCATTGTCATTGAGAAACCAATGTCCATCATTCCACCATCACCAGCAATAGTAATAACATCTTTTTGCTGATCAGGGAATCTTAATCTAAACGCTCTAGTAATACCTGAAGCCATTGCATTTTGGTCACCGTAGTTACCGTAAATGAAAGGAACAGCAGCTTGAGAAATTGCAAGTCTACCACATCCAGCAGTACCAATAGTTACTGTATGCTCAGGGTTAGGAAGTGATGCAAAGATGATTTTAATGTAATAAGCCATCCAACAACCAGAACACATTGGGTGCTCTTCTACTAACTCTTTATATTTACCCATGTTTTTGGTACCACATTCTGCGAATGTTTTACCAAATGGACCATAATTTACCAATTCAACGTAATCTTTTGGTAAATACCTCTTAAACTTTGACGCTGGAACCATATAATTTAAACTCATAATCTATCCTTTATGCTTGTAATACTTCTGATTTCATACCAAGAGCATCATAAATCTCGGTCATAATCAATTCTACTGGTAGTGTCATACCACCGTATACTCTCGGTCCTTCAGTAACAATACCAGAGTTTGGAATTGCTGCTTTAACCTCTTTACATAACCAACCAATAATGTTATGTTCTGGAACAATAACAGTTTTTGTAGTCGCTAATGCTTCTCTAATTTCAGCTTTTGGCCAAGGTCTAATGGCTCTTACTTTAACAAAACCAACACTTAAACCCTCTTCTTGAGCATATCTATGTGCTTCTCTAGCTTGTGCAGCAGCACATCCAGAAGCAACAATCATTACATCTGCACCTGGGTTTTGAACTTCAATTGGTCCACCAAGGTACTCATAGATATATTTCATTGCTCTTTGGTTTGAATCCCAAATCTCTTGTTGCCATACTGAGTGAATCAAGTAAGACATAAAGTTTGACTTTTGAACAGGAGCATCTCTTTGAATTCTTGCTGGTGGAACTTCGTTATCCATTGCAGGAACTGGAGCTTTGTATGGATCTGGTTCATTAAATGCCAACTCTTCATCCATCATCTCAACATAACCTTTAGCGTGTGTTACGAAGAAACCTTCAGTAGAAACAGATACAGGAATGTAAACGTCAACTTTTTCAGTAATCGCAAATGCTGCTAAGGTCATGTCAAATGTATCTTGCTGATTTTCAGCATGTAACATAACAATACCTGAATGCATTAAGTACGCCATTTCAATGTTATCTGGTTGAATTGAAAGTGGTGCATTAATAACACGTGTAAGTACTCCAAGAACACATGGAACTCTATGTCCAGGCCATGAAACAATCGCTTCTAATCCTCTTAAAAGACCAGGTCCAGAAGTTGCTGTAAACAATCTTACACCAGCTCTAGCAGCACCAGCAATTGCTGACATTGTTCCAAGCTCTTCTTCAGCTCTGTAGTACTCTTTAATATGCCCTTGAGCATAAATATCACCCACCAAGTGCATTACTTCTGATTGAGGAGTAATAGGGTAAGCAATCGCCATATCTACACTTGCTCTTTTAACAGCTTCCGCCATTGCTTGAGCACCTGTAATAAAGTGCTTTTCTCTTGGTGCCTCTTTTAAGAGGTAGTTCATATCGACTAATTTTTTGTTTAAACTCATTTTATCTCCTATTCTTATTCAACAGCTGTTACGTGTTCACCTTTTTTACTCATAATGAGAGATCGATACTCACCATAATCAGAAGGTGTAAGCGCTCCCCAATCCTCTTTTGGTAAAGAAGGGTTTTCTGGAGGCATAGTTGTTGTATGTTCGATACCAAGTTCATTTCTAACTTCAATGACAATATCTTTAAATCTCTGAATGTCAGATGCGTGAACATCTCTAATAGAAGCCATAGCTTCTTCATGACCCATTTCAGCACACATTGCAATGGTATAACAGTCAGTACCAGCTCTAATCATTCTTAAAGAAAGATTTGCATAGTGACAGTGAACACCAATGAAAACACACGCTTTAATTCTGTTATCAAGAATTGTTAAGTTAGGGTGGTTTGGATTAATTTCAGCCTTAACATCAATCTTTGGATATTTAGGTCTGTAATCTGGCATAGGAATAATTTTACATCCTGGAATTTCTGATGCTAAATCTAAGATTGCAGATGATTTATCAGCTACATCTTCTTTCCAGTCCCATAAAACCATTGGACCAGGGAAGATTGTAGGATTTTTCATAGTAAGCAATGCTTTAGCAGCATCTCTCATCGCCTCGTCTTCTTCGACGATGTTACCATATAGTAGTGCTTTACCTTCAGGTGAGAGTTCGACACCCATCATTGGTGCCGATTGAGGCATATACCCCACCGGACCAAGTGTTATTTTCTTTGACATATTTGGTTCTCCTTAAATGAATGTGTTCAAAAAATGAATTGACTTCAGCTATTAAGCTAAGACATCATATCCAAAAGATAGATACATCTTATCTAAAAGATAATGTTTATATTTTGAAACAGAATAAGTGTGTAAGAAAGTAATGAGTAACGGCTATTACTTGCTTACATCTACTTCTAAATGATAATAAAATACAAAATCAGTACTATTAAATATTTAGAAAACTTATAAATGTAATATAGTGAGATTATATAATAATTAGTTGAAAAATAATTTTTAAGAAAAAAAAAAGAACTCTTTTTGTGTCATTTCTTCACAAGTTAAACAATTGAATTATAATCTATTTTTTCCCATTCACTATTCAAGACAAAAAGTTCATAAGCTATCTCATCTCTATCAAATCTTTTCAAAAAGGCTTGTAACATCTCGATGTCTTCTTCTCTGTCTTCATCTTCTTCAAGTTCAAGCTCTATTATTTTATTGTCACTTATATATGCTTCTAAATCTTCATACTCAAAATCATAATCTAACCAATACTGCAATGGTTCAAACGATTCATAATCTAATAGTTTTTCAAATTTAATACCTATCTTCTTCATCTTATTTACCTCTTGTTAAAAAAATTCAAAAAGTATAGCATAGTTATTAATCACTCATTGGATATAATCACAAAAAGTAATATTTCATATAGTAAAGGTCTAATTAATATGTCTATCTCTATCGTTATTTTAGCAGCAGGTAAAGGGAGTAGAATGAAATCTACTACCCCAAAAGTTCTTCACGAAATTTCAGGTAAGTCCATGCTCTTTCACGCCATTGATGCAGGTCAAAAAATCTCTGATGACATTACCGTGGTTCTCTATCACCAAGCCCCTCGTGTTCAAAAAGCCATAGAATCGAACTACCAAAACATAAACTTTCATCTCCAAGATGCCGAACAGTTCCCTGGAACTGGGGGTGCGATGAAAGGGGTAGAGACAAAATATGAAAAAACCCTCATTTTAAATGGGGATATGCCCCTCATTACCCAAGATTCTCTTTTGGCTTTAACAGGTGGCAATGCTGACATTAATATGTCCGTCATTAAACTAGAAAACCCTCATGGTTACGGTCGTGTTTTAATTAGTAATGAAAAAGTGCAAGAAATAGTTGAACAAAAAGATTGCAATGAAGCTCAACTCACCACAAAAACAGTTAATGCAGGAATTTACTGTGTAAAGACCGAACTGCTTAATCGTTACATTCCCCTACTCTCTAATGACAATGCCCAAAAAGAGTACTACCTTACGGACATTGTTAAAATGGCAGTTGATGAAAACAAAACCGTAAGCCCTATTTATGTTCAAGAAGAAGAGTTCAAGGGTGTAAACTCCAAGCTAGATTTAGCTGATGCTGAGATTATTATGCAAAACAGAATTAAAAAAGAGCTTATGGAGCAAGGGGTGAGTATGCGTTTTCCTCATAGCATCTATATTGATTGTAGAGCTACCTTTGAGGGAGAGTGCATTTTAGAAAATGGCGTGACCATTTTAGGAGCTTCAAAACTCATTAATGCCCACATTAAAACCAACTCTGTCATAGAAGAATCCATCATAGAAAACTCAGATGTTGGACCTATGGGAAGAGTTCGCCCATTAACACATTTAAAAAATACCCACATAGGAAACTTTGTAGAGGTCAAAAAATCGACCCTCACAGGGGTAAAAGCTGGACATTTAGCTTACATTGGCGATGCGAGTATTGATGAGGGTTCAAACATTGGAGCAGGGGTTATTACTTGTAACTACGATGGTAAAGCAAAATACAAAACCACCATAGGTAAAAATGTATTTGTCGGTTCAGATTCACAACTCGTCGCCCCTGTCACCATAGAAGACGATGTCATCGTCGCAGCAGGAACAACGCTCACCAAAAATGTCAAAAAAGGCTCACTTGCCATTACCCGTTCAGCATTAAAAATCTTGCCTGACTTTTTTTATAAGTTTTTTGGGAAATAGATTCCAATGCAACTAACCCTAAAAAACAAAACCATTCTCCTCGGAGTCACAGGTAGTATCTCTGCCTATAAAGCCTGTGACTTAGCCCGTCTTTTTGTTAAGGCTGGGGCTTGTGTTCATGTGGTCATGACTCCCTCGGCTGAACGTTTTGTCTCTGCCCTTACTTTTGAAGCTTTAACAAGAAATGCTGTCTTAACGGAAGCGTCTGAATCTTGGTCTTCAACGCTTAATCACATTGACATTGGTAAAATGTGTGATGTTTTTGTTTTAGCACCTGCTACGGCTAATACCATTAACAAAATTGCCAATGGCTTTGCTGACAATATTTTACTGCAAACGGTTTTAGCCTACACCAAACCTCTGCTCATTGCTCCCTCGGCAAACACACATATGATAGAAGATGCAACAACTTTAAAGGCACTCAACTATCTTGAAAAACATCATATAGAGATTATTGGTTCTCAATCCAAACTTTTAGCGTGTGGTGATGTAGGAAATGGAGCTTTGGCTGAACCTTTGGAGATATTTTATGCTACGGCTAGAGCCTTGTTAAACGATGATTTTTGGAACAATAGAGAGGTCATTGTCACAGGAGGAGGAACACGCGAAAAGATAGATGAAGTGCGTTACGTCTCCAACTTCTCTTCAGGGAAAATGGCAAATTCTTTGGCGACGGCACTTTATTTGAAAGGGGCTGATGTCACTTTAATAACAACCAAAGGACATGCTGAAATTCCATCAAAAATTTGTACCATAGATATTGCTTCTGCTAAAGAGATGAAAGAAAAAGTAGTAAAGTCTATAACAAATGCCTTGGAATCGGAGACTTTAGTCCCGAACAAGACGAGGCTAAAGCCATCGTTTCCAAATCATAAACAAGAAACTTCTAAAAAACCATTTTTATTCATGGCAGCAGCTGTGGCTGATTTTACTCCCAAATCTCCCAAGCAAGGCAAAACCAAAAAAATAAACATTGGCTCTAAATGGAACATCGAAATGAAACAGACGGACGACATTTTAAAGTCTATTAGTGAATTATCATTAATAAAAGTTGGATTTAAAGCTGAAATGGACAAAGTGAATGGCTTTTCTAACGCTAAAAGCTTAATCGAAAATAAAAATGTAGATGGAGTATGTTATAATCTTTTAGCAGATAGTTCTGCTTTTGGTACGCTTGACAATAGTATCGTTTTTATTACCAAAGATGAAACAGTTGAGTTAGGAAGAGCCTCTAAGCTTGAATTATCTTTTAAGATACTCAAAGAGAGCCAAAAGTTAGAACACAATAATACAATTTAAAGATTATAGATGGCAAAAGATAAAAATATTTTAAAACACTTAGCAATCATCATGGACGGTAATGGTCGTTGGGCAAAAGAGCGAGGGCTAGTACGAACCAAAGGGCATGAAGCTGGAGCCAATGTTACACGTGATATTACCGAGTATTGTGCCAAACATGAGACCATTGAAACCGTCACCTTTTACGCTTTCTCTACTGAAAATTGGAAACGTCCAAAGTATGAAGTGGCATTCCTAATGAAACTGCTTGATTCATGGCTAAGAGCCGAACTTGAAACCTACCATAAATTTGGGGCAAAGTTTCAACCCATTGGGAACATTGAGGGCTTTTCACCTAAACTTCAAGAGACCATCGCTTACATTCAAAAAGAGACAGCACACCACACCAATGTAACACAGATTTTGGCACTTAACTATGGCTCACGTGAAGAGATAGCCAAAGCGGCTAATCGTTTGGCACAGCGTGGCGAAACAATTACCGAAGAGAGCTTAGGGGCTGAACTCCCTACTCCCTATGTCGATATCGATTTAATGATTCGTACCAGTGGGGAACAGCGTCTCTCTAACTATTTGCTATGGCAAAACTCTTACGCTGAATTTTTCTTTACCCCAACCCTTTGGCCAGACTTTACAGCTCATGAATTAGAAGATATTATTGACCAATATGTCAATCGAAACCGTCGCTTTGGAGGACTATAATGAACCCTGAATTACTTATTGCACTTTTTGTGTTTATCTTTGGAATCTTAATTGGTTCTTTTTTAAATGTGGTTATTTACCGTATTCCTAAAGGTGAAAGCATTGTATTTCCTGCGTCTAAGTGCCAATCGTGTCAAACACCTCTGAAGTGGTACCATAATGTTCCCATCTTCTCATGGCTATTTTTACGAGGCAAATGTGGCTTTTGTGCTGAAAAAATCTCCATGCAATACCCACTTATTGAACTTGCTACAGGGATTATTTCTGTCTCTCTTTTTTACAAATTAGGGCTTGTTTGGTACTTCCCCATTGTTTTTGCTGTCTTTACCCTGCTTTTAGCTTTGGTGATGATTGACTTTAAATACATGGCAGTTCCTGACAACTTAAATCTCTTGGCATTGGCTTTAGCCGTGATCACCCCTACTTTTTTAGACTCCATTCAAGATGCACTTCTAGCTGTTGGGGGAATGACGTTGTTACGCTACTATCTCTCTTTCTTTTTAAACAAAGAAGCGATGGGTGAAGGTGATATTATTGTCGCAGGAACCATGGGTGCCTTACTTGGTTTCCCTGGCTTTCTTTATGCTCTTTTTATATCTGCCATAGTTGCCATTGTCCCCTCATTACTTGCCAAAGATACCCAAGTGCCTTTTGTTCCATTTTTAATCATTGGAACATTCATCGCCTATATGTTTGACAGCCAAGTTCAAGCCATTGTGGACTTCATCATTTATGGCTAAACGCACAAGTATCTCTGGCTACTTATCAAAGAACTTTCAAAGTTCTTTTTTTACCATCTTTTTACCCCTATTTTTTATTGCTTCACTTGTCTTCATCATTAAACTCTCCTCACTTACCGCGTCCATTCAAATATCTTTTATGGATATGATGCAACTTTTTGCCTACAACCTCCCCTCTATTTTGTTCTATACCCTGCCCATCTCATTTTTGGTTGCCATTGTCATGACCCTACTGCATCTCTCTCATGACAATGAACTCATGGCACTCTTTGCTTTGGGTTCAAATGCCAAAGTACTGTTGTATCGTTTCTTTTTCATTGCCACGCTTTTTAGCCTTATTTTATTGGTACTCTCATTAGCACTAATGCCCCAAACAAAACAGCAGTTTAAAGCCTTTACCCAAACAAAAGCTGCCGAGGCACAAGTGAACATTAACCCCTCAAAATTGGGGCAAAAGTTTGGCGACCTTTTTGTCTATGTCAAAAGTAAAAAAGATGAGACCCTAAAAGACATTGTCATCTACAAAAAAGATGCCAAACTCTCTGACCAACTCTTTATTGCCAAAGAGGCAACTTTTGAAAACAAAAATTCGGTGGTAACTTTAACCCTTAAAGAGGGTTCAGGCTACACTTTTAGCAAAGATGCACTCAAAAAAGTAGAATATGAGAGCATGAAAGTCTTTAAGAACCTAAACATTGAAGCCTTTACTTACAATAACATCATCGCCTATTGGCAAAAATTTGCTCAAAACCCTAAAAAAAAGTCTAGAATTTTCTTCTTTCTTTTTAGCAGTCTCATTCCCATTTTAGCTTTGGCAATTATCGCCTCTTTTGCCATTATTAACCCCCGTTATCAACGTAACTATGCCTACCCCATTTTAGGGGTGACAACCATTTTTCTCTATCTTTTTGCTTCACTACTTGAAAAAAATGGTACGCTCATTATCTTCTCTGCCCTCTCTTTGGCTGTTCTGCTCTTTGGTTTTTACCTCTATAAACAGTTTGTCTTACGGTTTTTTTAAATGCGTGTAAAATTAACAATCGTTTATGATGGAGGAAAGTTTCAAGGCTTTCAAAAACAAAAAAGTACCCAAAACACCATCACTTCAAGCATCGAGATAGCTTTACGCTCCTTGGGCATTACCGATGAGATAAGAGGTTCAGGACGTACCGATGCAGGAGTTCATGCCACAGGGCAAGTGATTGATTTTTTACTACCAGAGTTTTGGAGAGATTTAGAGAAGTTACAATATGAACTTAACCGAAAACTACAACACATCTCCATCAAAAAAGTAGAGCAAGTGCGTGAGGATTTTCATTCACGCTTTCATGCAAAAAAGCGTCTATATCGCTACGTTTTTAAAACCACACAGCCCTCAATTTTTGAAGAGGCGTATGTGAGTTCCTATCCCAAATTTAACGCTGACCTCTTAAGAAAAGCACTTAAAACTTTTGAGGGAGAGCATGACTTTAGCAACTTCATCAAAACGGGAAGCATTACCCATACAAACATAAGAGAAATCTATAAAACGCATTATAAACAACATAAAAACTATCACCTCATCTACTTTCAAGCCAATGGTTTTTTACGTTCACAAGTACGCATGATGGTTGAGGCTTCTATGCAAGTCGCCCTAAACCAATGGTCACAAGAGGCACTTGAAAGACAACTTAACTTAGAAGAGCGAACCCTTACTAAACTCGCCCCTGCTGAGGGCTTGTATCTAGCAGGGATTACTTACTAAAAATATCCAACTCTTTATCGTAGATGCTACTCTTCATCCCAAATGCCCCCATGACAGAGTGAAAGATATTTGCATCACCATACTCATCACGTTTAAAGCTTAACTCCTCTAAATCTTTGCTCTTTTTAAAAGCAGGAGAAGCCCAAAAGAGAAAGGGTACTTCTTTTTGCACATCAGGGGCAATGGCATAGGGTGTGCCATGAAGATAAAGCCCATATTCCCCCAAGGACTCCCCATGGTCAGAGATATAGAGCATCAGACTGCTTAAGCCTTTCTCTTTTTTAAGTTTCTCAATAATCGACGCTAAAAATGCGTCCGTGTAGAGAATGGTATTGTCATAGGCATTGTTTAGCTCCTCTTGACTACACGCTTTAATGTTGACTGTTTTACAAACAGGTCTGAATTGCTCAAAACTTTTTGGGTACTTCTCAAAATAACTCGGTCCATGACTCCCTGTGGTGTGCAGTACCATCAATATCTTGTTAGTTTTTGAAGCCTTAATATTTTGCATTAAATTGCTTAAGAGTACCCCATCATATCCACACCCCTCACCCATGCAATCCTCTTTTAAATCAGAAGCCCTTTGGTAGTGTGCCACCTTTAAAGTAGGTTCTCCCCAATTTTTCGTTCGCCACCACACCTCAACCCCTTGACGTTGCAGATAGTTTGGCAGAGGCTCATAACTGTCCGAACTGCTCCCTTTGTAAGAGAGCATACTGTGAACCGACGCTGTTGTATAGGTTGCTGTTGCATGAACATTGGGAAGTACCACAATTGCTTCTTTTTTTAACTTTGGATTGGTCTCTCGCTCATAGCCATAGAGGGAAAAACTCTTCGCTCTAGCCGACTCTCCAATGACTAAAATCACCAGCTCTTTTTCATTGGGATTAGTAAATGTGGCAGGTGGCAGTAAAATCTGTTTTTTAGAAGCTTTTAAGGCTCTTAATTTATAGCGAACCGAATTAATAACGTATGACCACGGCATCGCTCTAGCCCCTAAGTTTTTGGCGTGTTTGTCTAGCCACAGCCATTTACTCGCATTGATATATAAAATTAAAACCCCTAACACCGTAACACCCAAACCATATTTAAGAAGCCTTACTCTTTTGGATTTTTGAATTTTTATTTTACGCATCAAATAGACCAACCCCAACCCCATAAAGAGATAGATAAACATCTTAGGATGATAATAACTCAATGCTTCACTACTATTGGTATTAAAGAGGTTTCCCATCATGGTTCGGTCTAAAATGGTGTTGTAAGTACTCATAAAATACAAGGCAATAGGGGCTGAAAAAACCATAAAAAAGCCAAAGAGCTTTAAAAATGTAGTGGAGATAATGGCAAAAAGCGACAAAAAGAAAATATTGACCACAAAAAGAGCCACCGTCACCACAAAAAAGCTCAACACTCCATCTAAAGTACCCAACTCAATATGCTCTAAAACATAAGCATAAAAAGGGAAATGAAACAGCACTAAGTTAAAAAAAGTCAATCCAAAAATATATTTAACCGTACTCATTAGTTCTCTTTTAAGGGGTGGGCTTTTTTATAGTTCTCAAAACTCTCATCCATAAAGTAAGTCTTTGAGCCTAGCCATGGGAAATGCCCATAAATAATGGAGATGGCTCGACTCGCATCGCTCTCTTTTTTAATGGCATAAAGATACAAAGCACTTGCCAAAGAGGTTCTATCTGCTCCTGCTTTACAATGAATGAGCAGAGGCTTTGGGGCATTTTTCATAAGCTCCACCATCTCTTCCATCTGTTTAAGCGTAATAGGCATTCTATCCCCTATACCATAGTCAATATGAGTAAGATTATGCTCTTTACTAAACGCTAGCTCATCAACATACCAAGCATCGGGTGTTTTACCTTTGGCATACCCTCCTCGTAGATTAATAATCGACTTTATCTTATGTTTCTCAATAAAATAGCCCATATTAAACGGACGTAACTGTGCTGAACGGTAGAGGTCGTCATCCACTTTATGAAAATTGGCATAAACTAAAAAGTAAACAGCCCACAACATTACGATGCTTAGTAATGTGCCTAAAATATATTTTATCTTTTTCATGCTCTACTCTCTCCTCTTTAAAATATCATCATCTCGCTCATAAACATCACTCGTGACATTAAACATTCCCAACAGCGTAGCAAAAAGATTGTCATGACTTAGCTCATCTGTCGCTACTTTTTGAAGTTGCTCTCTTTTGATGTGATGATTTTTACTAAACCACATCATCATCGGTACTTTGGTTTGGGCATCAGGTGCTATAAAATAGGGTAAACCATGCAGATACAGCCCTCCCTCCCCCAAAGACTCACCATGGTCAGCCACATAAAGCATGGCTGTTTGCGTAGTCTCACTCGCCTCTTTTTTGAGAACTTTCACCACTTCAGATAAAAAGTAATCGGTATAGAGCAAAGCGTTATCATACGCATTGGCTATCTCCTCTTGGCTACAATACTCTAACTGATTGTTATGACACGCAGGGGTAAACTTCTCAAAAGCTTTGGGGTAGCGTTTATAGTAAGCTGGTCCATGGTTTCCCATTTGGTGGAGGACAATTATCATGTCTTTTTTAGAAGAGGCAATGCGTTTTTCTAAGCCCACTAACATCCCCACATCACGACACTCAACATCACAAATACTATTGACACTTTTATCTTTATAAGAAACATAATCTAAGCGTGTAGCCACCCCTTTAGAATCAGAGTTATTATCTCGCCACAACACCTCTACCCCTGCTCTGTTTAACACATCTAAAACATTTTCACTGTTTTTGCCTTTGCTACTACTATAGTCACTTTTTTTATACATCGAAAACATACAAGGAACAGATACAGCCGTCGTTGTGCCACAAGAGCTAACATCTGTGAAGTTGACAATAGCCTCTTGACGCATCAAGGGGTTGGTCGCTTTGGCATAGCCATTTAAGGCAAAATGGTCAGCACGAACAGCTTCCCCTACCACCATAATCACAATGTTTCTCTTCTCTTTTTTAGTCTGTTTAGCATCTAAGCCTATTTTTTTAAGAGCTACGTTTTGACTGGCAAACTGGGCTTTTAGATAAGATGCAAAACAGAAAAAACCATCTAAGGGGTTGATGTAGAAACGAATAACTTTATGTTCTCTAAAAAAAGAGGTGTAGTGCTTTGAAAAGCTAAAAAGCAGTAACCAAACCAATAAAATAATGCTCATAATAGTTTTTAGTTTAAGCCATAAAAGTTGTTTAAAATGACCATAGTTAATCTTCACACGATAGACAAACCATGAGGGTAAAACCCCTAAAATTAAAAAATAAAGCAGGAGTTTTATGTTGAGCAAGTCCAAGGCTTCAGAGCTATTGGTCTGCATCACATTTTCAATCATCGTCTGGTCAACCAAGATATTATAGGTCACCATAAAATAGTTCTGAACCGAGGTGAGCAGTAACATAAAAATCAAAATCGGTTTTAGGGTATAGTGCCATCCTAAAAGGCTAAAGAGCAACACAAAAATAGCCACCAAAAAAATCACTTGTGAGAGTAAGAAGAGGGCATACTCAAACCCTAGAGGATAAACTTTCGTCAATTGCTCAAAAAAAGCCACATTGTCAAAAAAGACAATCCATAAAGAAGCCAAGAGTATGAGGGTAAACGATGTAATATTTTTCAAACAAAGCCTTTTTTAAATTTGAAAAGTATTATACTGAAATTGGATAATTATAAGTAGAAAAAGTTTAAACTCTCTCCCACTCATACCCAAGCAAATTACGACTCTCACTATCAAACTCCACACCTACAATAAAAATATCAGAAAATTTAGTTTGGTACTTTTGAGGGTAGTTCTTCTCTTTAATCTGTGCCAATGCACCTTTTTGATTGACTTTAAACTCAAAGATGTAGAGCATATCATCAAGAAAGACACTTAAATCTATGCGTCCATCGTTGGTGACATCTTCTGCTACAATTCTGTCAAACCCTGCCCCTGCAAAATAGGCGTAAACCACTGAAGCGTAAAAGCCCTCATAATTTTCTATCTTATTATTGGTGAAATTATTGTAGGCGATTGATGCAAAAAGGGATTTAAAAACCTGTTCAATTCCCTCTAGGTTTTTCTCTTCCATCATATCCATAAGTCGATTTTGAATTTTGAACTTTTCACTTTTATTTTTTATAAAGTATCCCAAAAGATAGTCATTGAAACTCATTTTGGTCTCTAGGTTTGGATAGTCTAAAATATACTCATATCTATTGCGTTTCTCTTTAACCTCTCTAATGGTCAAATATCCACTCTGAAACATAACTGTTTCAAGTGATATATTTTCAATATCAAAACTCTCTAAAAGCTCCTCTCCTACTAGAAGATTTTCAAAGGTAGCTAAATTATACTCTTGCTCTTTAAAGAGTTTAATCAAAAAGCTTGGTGTCCCTGTTTTGAACCAATAGTTATTAAATTTATGATGATTACGAATAAAAAGTAAAATATCAAAAGGGTTATAGA
>JALSHP010000356.1 GCA_026982175.1 Campylobacteraceae bacterium | reverse complement strand
ACAAGCTTTTGCTGCGTTGATGGCAACTTTTAAAACATCGTCATTACACTCTCTCATGAAGACAGAACCCCCAGAAGTGACATTGGTTCGCCAGTCACTAGAGGGGGCTTTTCTTCCGTAACACCCTACATATTTTCCGTCAACAATGTCAACTCTAAAGTCTGAGTTATCATATTTAATAAATTTTTCCACAAAAACTTCTCTGGTATTTGAGTGGTTAATAGAGGGAAGAAGTGTTTGCAAGGCATTTTCATCATCAATTTTGCTCAAACCTGTTCCTCCCCAACCATGGGTTGGTTTGTAGACCATACTTTTCCATTTCTCTAAGACTTTATGGAGGTTTTTACTTGCCTCATTTTTATGAAATAAACGATAATCAGCTGTTTTAACCCCAGCATTTCTTAAGATGAAGGAGGTTTGAAATTTGTCCTCTGTCAGTTGAAATGCATCATATGAGTTAATCATGGGGATAAGACGATTAAGTGCTTGGTAGAGATAGGTCTGATAGATGGTTTGTTCTCCTGCATTATAAGAGAAGAAGAGGTCGAGTTTATTGAGTTTAATGCCATTGTGAATAATGCTTTTATTTCGGGCTGTGGCATCACGCAAGTTAATGTCTTCAATGGTTAAGATATTACGTTCTCTAAGTTTTTTAATAATTTTTTTTCCAATGGCATCCCCTCCACCATTTTTGTAGAGCCACATTCCAATGGTTCGTCTATCTGACATTTGCTTCTCCTATGTTAAAGTTATGATGGATTTGATGGTGCATGAGTATGTTGGTCATTAAGTTAATGCGTTGTTCAAAAGAGCTTTTTAAGGCTCTCTCTTTTACGGTATGGTCACCATCCCCAAAAGGGCCAAAGCCATCAAGGGTAGTGACACCTTGTGAGGCGACGATGTTGGCATCGCTTACCCCACCACGTGATTCTGTTTTAATCTTTATATTCGTAATGTTCTCGATATTTTCTATAAGTGCTTTTTGGGCTTCATTGGCTTCCATAACATCGCGTTGAATTTGACCAGAAAGGGTGGCTTGTGTGCCTTGAACATAAGAGGTCTTTGTAATTTTTTCTAAGGCTTCTAAAAGTCTGTCTCTCTCGCTATTTTGGGTATAACGTAATTCCAAAAGTAGGGTAGCCGTTGGCGAGATGGTATTTGCCCCAATCCCCCCTTCTACTTTTCCTACATTAACCGTTGTTCCTAACTCTAAGTTGGTGAGTTTGGTAAGTTCAATGAGTTTATGGGCAGCTTCAAGGTTTGCGTTAATCCCGTCGCTATAACGCACTCCAGCATGAGAAGCTTTTCCCTCTATGTGGATGCTAAACGTACCAACTCCTTTACGACCTGTGACTATCTCTAAGTCTTCACCTGCTGCTTCAAAGACAAAACAGAGATCATAATCTTTAGCGAGTTTTGAAGTAAGTGCTTTGCTGTCGTCGGAACCAGACTCTTCATCGGAGACCAAAAGGAAGTCAATGTTTTCTATTTTTTTATTTTTAGCATAAACATTACGTAGTGCTTGAAGGGCAACCATGTTTCCTCCTTTCATGTCACAAACTCCAGGTCCATAAACCCATGTGTCATCTTCTGAAAAAATTTCAAATTTTCCTTGGGGAAACACGGTGTCATTATGCCCTAAAAGTAAGATTTTAATCCCTTCTGTTTTCGCAGAGCAATAAAGATTATGATTGCCAAGCTCTTGACGTTCAAAACTTTTGTGGATAAAGCCTAAATCTTTAAGCCAAAGCGTCATGTAGGCAGCGGTTTCATCTACACCAACTTTGTTTTGTGTGTAGGAGTTAATGTTAACAATTTGTTTAAGGTCTTTTAGAAGTTCCATTTTATATCTTTATGAGGAGTGAAAATTATAGATTTTTTTGATTCTGAAATAATAGCATTTTATAAATAACTTATTCGTTAAATTTAAATATATAAATATAATTAATAGATATATTATAATATTACAATATATTAACAAGTGTTTTAAATAAAAATAGAAGAGGAATAAAAATAACACTGCTTAACAGAATAAGTGCCGTCACCTCCTTTGGGCGACAATCATAAAGTGAAGCCAAATTGATATTTGCTACGGCTAGAGGTACCATCATCTCCATGAGTATAATGCTTTGAACAAAATAGGAGAGTTCTGTAAAACTTAAAATAAATGCTGTGACGAAGGGGATAATAATAAACTTATGCGACATCACGCCTATAAAAAGAGATTTGTTAAGCTGTTTTATCTTGATGCTAGAAAGAAATGTTCCTAGTAAAAAGAGTTGTAAGACGATTCCTGCGTAAGCCCCCATTTTAAAAAGTTCTTGAATTTGTGGAGCAATGGGGATTTCATTGAGGTTGATGAAAATTGCGACCAGTGAAGCAGGAACAATGGGGATTTTGACAATATTTAAAAGCGATTCTTTAATGCTAAGTGAGCCACGAGAGTAGAGGTAAACCCCTAAAATATAAACCACAAAGACATTGGCAATGTTAATGAGTGTGGTATAGATAACCGACTCCATACCAAACAGAGCAATGCCTAAAGGTATACCGATGTTCCCTGTGTTGCCCACAAACCCTGCAATGCTAAAGATGGCTCTCTCTTTTGGGTCACTAAAAAGTTTTTTGCCAATGAAAAGTGTGGGAACTAAAATAAGTAAAATAATCCCCACATAGTAAAGTGGTACTAAAAAGTGTTCTGTTGAGAGTTTAGCCGTAGAAAAGCCCCAAATACTTACAAAGCCTTGTAAGAAATAGACTGAGAAGAGCGTTAATGTCTTGGAGTCCATCTCCTCTTTAAAAATGCGTTTAGCGATGTAGCCTAGTAAGATGAAAAAGTAAACAAAAACAATGGAGAGTAGGGTTTCAAACATAGAGAGGTGAGCCTATTTTTTAAAGAAATCATACTATAATCTCTTAAAAATTAAAGGTTATTTTTGGAAAATAAAAAATTTGCACTACAAGATTTACTGCTTCTTCTACCTCTTATTATTGTGGGAGGATTAATCTATTGGCTCACAAAAAATGTAGATGGCTTCGATGGCATTATTGAGTTTGTGAAAGAGTGGCAGATTGTTGCTTATGTGGCATTGGCATTCTTCTCTTTTGGGGGAACATTTCTCTGGACAGCTGCGGCAGGTATGGCAGCTGCGTTGGGTGCAATGAATTTACCATTGGCTTTGGCAGTGGGTATTGTGTTTAACTACATTGGTGATATGTTTCTTTTCTATTTGGGTCGATACCAACAACAAGATATTAAACCCTATTTTGAAAAACATAAACGAAAACTGGCACTCTCTACCTTGATTTTACGTAAATATGGGGTTTTGGCAATTTTTATCCAAAAGTTTCTTTATGGTATTAAGACATTAGTACCTATCTCTATGGCACTTTCACGATATGATTTTAAGAAGTTTGCTTTTTATAATATCTTTGCCTCCATCTTTTTTGTCTCAACCATTATGATTTTAAGTTACTACTCCGCAGAGAGCATTCGTCTCTTTTTTGGCTATTTTTCTGACAAAAAATGGATGGCATTTGCATTTTTAGCACTTTTTGTCGCTTCTATTTGGTACGCATTGGAGCATTTTACCAAAAGAAAATAGCCGTCATTTATAGCCACCATTACAACCCCATTTTAAGTGCCTTTTGAGTATAATTTCAAAATTTTTCTAATAGAAATTCTATTACTTAAGGGTACTTCTTCATGCCAAAACGCAGTGACATTAAAACTATTTTACTTATCGGCTCTGGACCAATTGTTATTGGTCAAGCTTGTGAATTTGACTATTCTGGGACACAAGCAGCTAAAACACTTAAAGAGCTAGGCTATCGTGTCGTTCTTATTAACTCTAATCCAGCCACCATTATGACCGATCCTGAATTTGCCGACAGAACCTATGTTGAGCCTATTACAGCCGAAGTTATCTCAAAAATTATTAAAAAAGAGAAGGTAGATGCCATTCTTCCTACAATGGGAGGGCAAACAGCACTCAATGTTGCCATGGATATGCATGAAGCAGGAATGCTAGAGGGTATTGAGCTTTTAGGGGCAAAACCAGAAGCCATTAAAAAAGGGGAAGATAGACATCTCTTTAATGACGCAATGGTCAAAATTGGGATGGATTTACCCAAAAGTGCCAATGCCTACACGCTTGAAGAGGCTTTAGATGCAGCCAAAGAGATTGGTTTCCCTCTCATTTCAAGAGCCTCTTTTACCATGGCAGGTGGAGGCTCTGGGGTTGCTTATAATATTGATGAGTTTAAGAAACTCGCCCAAGAGGGTTTAGAGGCTTCACCTATTAATGAAATAGAAATTATGGAATCATTGGTTGGTTGGAAAGAGTATGAGATGGAGGTGATTCGTGACCATAAGGATAACTGTATCATCATCTGTTCCATTGAAAACTTTGACCCAATGGGTGTACATACAGGTGACTCTATAACCGTAGCTCCTGCACTTACTTTAACGGACAAAGAGTACCAACGAATGCGAGATGCCTCTTTTAAAATCTTACGTGAAGTAGGGGTTGACACAGGTGGTTCTAACGTTCAGTTTTCCATTAACCCTAAAGATGGGCGTATGATTGTCATTGAGATGAACCCAAGAGTTTCACGTTCATCTGCTTTGGCTTCCAAAGCAACTGGTTATCCTATTGCGAAAGTGGCGACCTTATTAGCCGTAGGTTATACACTTGATGAGATTGACAATGACATCACAGGAACAACAGCCTCTTTTGAACCTGTCATTGACTATGTGGTGACAAAAATTCCACGATTTACTTTTGAGAAATTTCCACAAGCTGATTCAACACTTAGCACAGCCATGAAGTCTGTGGGTGAAGTGATGAGTATTGGGCGTACTTTTAAAGAATCTTTTCAAAAAGCACTTATCTCAATGGAGACAGGACTTATCGGATTTAATTCGATTGAGTGTGATGAAGAGGAACTTATTCGTGAAATTAGACGTTCCAATGAGAGTCGTGCTTTATATGTCTTTGAAGCCTTAAGACGAGGAAAAAGTGTTGAAGAGATTTTTGAGTGGTGTAAGATTGACCCTTGGTTCTTGTATCAGCTTGAAGAGTTGGCAGCTGTTGAAAAAACTATGGATGTAGTACTTCTTAAAGATGCCACACGCATGAGAGAAGTAAAAGCCGATGGTTTCTCTGATGAGATGATAGCCCATCTTATTAACAAAAATGAGGGTATGAATTTCTCTGAAAATGACATCTACAACGCACGAGAAAAACTAGAGGTAAACTTAGAGTACAATGAAGTAGATACTTGTTCAGCAGAGTTTGAGGCATTAACACCTTATCTTTATTCTACAACAAATATTACAAAACTTCCATTGGAATCGGAGGCTTTAGCCCCGAATAGTACGAGGCTAAAGCCATCGGTTCCTAGTCAAAAAGAGAAAAAAGTATTGGTCATTGGTGGTGGACCAAACAGAATTGGTCAAGGAATTGAGTTTGACTACTGTTGTGTTCACGCTGCTTTTGCACTAAAAGACATGGGTGTTAAGTCCATCATGTACAACTGTAACCCTGAAACGGTTTCTACGGATTATGATACTTCTGATGTTTTGTATTTTGAACCGATTGATTTTGAACATGTTAGAAATGTTATTGAACTTGAAAAACCAGATGGTGTAATTGTTCATTTTGGAGGGCAAACACCATTAAAGTTAGCCAAACAGTTAACGGCAATTGGGGCGAATATTTCAGGGACAACGGCAAAAGTAATTGACCTTGCAGAAGACAGAGAACTCTTCTCTGATTTCATTAATAAATTGGGATTAAAACAACCAAACAATGATACCGTAGTTGAAAAAGAAAAAGCTGTGGTAGTTGCAAATCGTATCGGTTACCCTGTGCTTGTGCGTCCTTCATTTGTTTTGGGTGGACGTGGTATGAAAACGGTCTATTCAGATGAAGAGTTAAAGCAATACATGGACGAAGCCGTCAGTGTCTCACACGATGCTCCTGTGCTTATTGATAAGTTTTTGAACAATGCCATTGAGCTTGATGTTGATGCTATTTGTGATGGGAAAGATGTCTATATTGGTTCTGTGATGCAACACATTGAAGAGGCTGGAATTCACTCGGGTGATTCAGCTTGTGCTTTACCGACTATCTCTATTTCAGATAGATTGCTAGAAGAGATAAAAGAGCAAACAGCTGCCATTGCTTTAGGGCTTGGGGTTGTGGGGCTTATGAACATTCAGTATGCCATTTTTGAAGATGAGGTTTACCTTATTGAAGTGAACCCAAGAGCTTCACGAACTGTTCCATTTGTCTCTAAAGCCACAGGTGTTCCTTTGGCAAAAGTAGCAACAAGAGTCATGATTCAAGGCGATTTAAAAGAGGCATTGAAGTTTTACGATACCTTTAACATGGTGAACTTTGACAAAAAAATCATGGAACCAAATCTCAAAGGTCATGTGGCTGTAAAAGAAGCAGTTTTCCCTTTCAACAAACTACCAGGGGCTGATTTACTTTTAGGACCTGAAATGAAATCAACAGGTGAAGTGATGGGTATTTCAGAGAACTTTGGAATGTCCTTTGCCAAGAGTCAATTTGCTGCGAAAAACAACATTCCGTTAGAGGGAAAACTCTTCTTGTCACTCTCTAACTCTGACAAAAATGAGGCAGCAAACATTGGAAAAACATTTGTCGATTTAGGCTTTGAGATTTATGCCACAGCAGGAACACATAGCATCTTAGAAGAAGGAGGTGTTGCCTCTAATAAAGTACTTAAAATTTCAGAAGGTCGCCCAAATATTGACGATATGATTAGAAATCATGAGATAGCATTAGCCATTAATACCTCTGATGAGCAAGGAGCAAAGATTGATGGAACAAAAATTCGTCAATCGGTACTGCGTGAAAATATCGCTTACTTTACCACCATCGCCGCTGCAAAAGCCACAGCATTGGCAATTAAAGAGCTTCAAAACTCCAAGGGTGAGTTAGAGCCTAGAGCCTTGCAAGATTATTTAAACTAAGGCGTGTTATGAGAGATAAAATCATCTTCAAAGGCTTTCCCAAAGAGGGCTTAGACTTTTTAGATGAGATTATTACCAACAACTCAAAAGAATGGCTAGATGCCAATCGTGACCGTTATGAAAAATATATTGTTGAACCCAGTAAAGCTTATGTGGCAGAAATGGGGGAGCATTTACAAATTTTGGTTCCTAGCATTAACGCCATTCCAAAAGTAAACAAATCGCTTTTTAGAATCTATCGTGATGCACGTTTTCATCTAGCAGACCCCATCAAAGAACGCATTGGTATTATCTTTTGGCAAGGTCAAACCCATAGAATGCAAAGTTCAGCGTTTTACATGCACTTTAATTCAAACGAGGTTTTTCTAGCCACAGGCATACGCAATTTTAAGCCACCAATGTTAGCCATTTACCGTGAGTATATTCAAGAGAAAACACGAAGAGCAGAGCTTCACAAGATTGTAGAAGATTTAAAAGCCAAAGGTTACAAGTTTCCAGAACCTGCGTTTAAACGCTACCCCAAAGGCTTTGAAAAAGATGATGAACACGCTTACTTATCACTTTTTCGTTCGATGTATATGTATACGAGCTATAAGCCCAATAAAGCGTTTCATTCTGAAAAAGTTATCTATAAGAACTTTAAAATCTATGAAGAGATGATGCCTTTGCAAGAGTGGGTTTATGGTTTGAGTTTGTATGGGGGTTAAGAAAGTCTATTTTTAAAATCCTCATACCCAAATTTACGTACGACTTCTAATGTGCCATCAAGTCGTTTGATGACAATAGATGGCAATGGCACACCATTAAAAGTTGTTGCTTTGACCATGGTGTAGTGCATTTGGTCTTCAAAAATTATTTTGTCACCTATTTGTAAAGGTTTGTCAAAAGAGTAGTCTCCCATCACATCACCAGCTAAACAAGTGTTTCCTGCCAATCTATAGGTATAAGCTTTTTTGTGAGCAATATCAGCTCCACGAACTTCTGCACGATAAGGCATTATGATGGTGTCAGGCATTTGTGCTTCGGCTGATGTGTCGAGTATGGCAATCTCTAAGCCATTGTGAACAATGTCAAGAACCGAAGCAACTAAGGTTCCCGTCTCCCACCCCACAGCTTCACCTGGTTCTAGGTAAACTTCTAGGTGGGGGTGTCTGCTTTTAAAATTGTTTAAAATTTCTATGAGTTTGTCACTGTCATACCCTTTACGCGTAATGTGATGACCTCCTCCAAAGTTTACCCATTTTAAGTTGGCTAAAAATTTGCCAAATTTTTCCTCAAAAGCTTTTAAAACATTTTCAAGTGCTAGGCTATCTTGTTCACAAAGGGCATGAAAATGAAATCCCTCTAGCTCTTTAACCTTTTCACTTTGAAGTAATATCTCTAAATTTTCACGTGTCGTTCCCAATCGCGAATAGACTCCACATGGGTTGTAAAGCTCCACAGGTGCTTGGGAGTATTCAGGGTTTACACGCAATCCCAAAGAGAGTTTGGGGTTATGCTTTTTAGCCAAAGAGGAAAAGCGTTTAAATTGAGAGGGAGAGTTAAAAACTAAATGATGAGATATTTTGGCTATCTCTTCAATGTCCTCTTCTTTAAAAGCAGGGCTATAAGTATGGGTCTCTTTAGCAAAATGTTCATGTGAGAGTTGTGCTTCGTGTAGTCCAGAAGCACAACAGCCGTCAAGGTACTTGGAAACCAATGGAAAGCTTTTCCAAAGGGCATAACCTTTTAGGGCAAGTAAAATTTTCACATTTGTTTTTTCTTTTATGTGAGCTAGGGTTTTTAGGTTTTGTTCTAATAGGGTTTCTTCTAGTTGCCAGTAGGGGGTTTTCATGTTAGTCCTAATTCTTCTGAATTTTCATTTTAAATGTTACATAAATGGTGTGATAGCAATCACCCCCTACGCTTCGCTTTTGTTTCATCAGATTATTCCCAATTCGGTTGAGATGTCTTTGATTAGTTTTGATAAAGGTCGTTTTCCTAGCTCATCATCACTTATGTAGCCACAGGTAATCAATCTAAGTAACTCTTCTCTATTTTTAAATAAAGTACCTTTATATTGTTCAAATAATTCATCAATATAACTATCAGAATAAATAACTCTTTTTTGCAATAATTCTGACACTATATCTTTATGCTCTGCATATAAATTTTCTAAATTAAATACTTCAATATGCTTCTTAACTTTATCTATATCTTTTATAGGTTCTAAATGAAACATTACTCTTTCATCTTTAAAAAAGTCTAACTTCTTATTTTTAAAATAATTAAGAGATTTTATGCCATCGTATTGAAATTTTACACTCTCATTAAAACTTTCTAAATAGGGGTAAAAAATATCTACTTTTTTTGTTGATTTTCGTTGGTTGCAGGTACTACAGCTAGGAACAAGGTTATACATACATACTGCAAGATAAGGATATGTCCCCTTATCAAAAAAATGATCAAGTTGTGCCGTTGCATTT
>JALSHP010000355.1 GCA_026982175.1 Campylobacteraceae bacterium | reverse complement strand
TTTTGTGAACAACTTTCGCCACAGAAATTGCTTCTTCATTAAAAGGAACTTTTGATTTTTTAGCCTCTAAGCTCTTTGTATAGTAGTCATAAAAAACAGAGTTCTCTATGTTTACATTCTCTTTTAGCTTTTGCATGGCATTTTTTCTAAAGTCACTGGTAATGGGACCTGTGTTGAGAAGTACAGGGTAAATATTGGTATCTTTAAGTTCTAGTCTAAGTGTATCAGTTAGCCCCTCAATGGCATATTTACTAGCATTGTATGAACCTCGACCAAAAAGAGCAATAATTCCTAAAACAGAGGAGTGTTGAATTATTTTCCCATACCCTTGTTCTCGCATGATAGGAATAATCTGTCGTGTGCATTCATGAAGTCCAAAAACGTTGGTCTCAAATTGCTCTCTTAAAACTTCAGTACGAATATCTTCCAATGCACCTGCTTGTCCAAAACCTGCATTGTTAAACCATGTATCTATTTTTCCATCTTCTTTAAGCACAAAGGCTATCACTTTGCTAATGTCGTCTTTTTCTCTTACATCAAGTTTCATAACATTGTCAAAACCCATATTGATTAAAGAGTCTATCTCTTTTTCATCTCTAACAGTAGCGTATACTTTGTAGTTTAATGACTTTAGGTATTGTGCCGTTGCCAAACCAATACCTGTAGAACAACCTGTTATGACAATGTTTTGCACTTTAAGCTCCATATTTCAAATTTTTAACGGCTTGGGTAATGTCCTCTTGACGCATAAAGTGTTCACCTACTAAAAAAGCATCTGCCCCAACATTGGAGAGTTCTTTGACTATTTCATGGTTATTAATGCCACTTTCTGCGACAATAATTTTGTTGTTTGGAATAAGGGGAATGAGTTTTTCACTGAGTTTCATGTCCATCTCAAATGTCTCAAGGTTACGGTGGTTAATTCCAATAATATCAGCCCCTGCAAAAATGGCCTTGGTAAGGTCTGTTTTGTCATGAATTTCAACTAAGGCCTGCATACCTAAGTGACGTGTATAGTTTAAGAGATTTTTTAACTCTTTACGACTCAATGCTGTGGCAATGAGTAGCACATAGTCTGCCCCATAGGCTAGGGCTTCTACCAATTGATACTCATCGACAATAAAGTCTTTTCTAAGTAGAGGAATAGAGGTGTAACGACGCACCATTCCTAAGTACTCTTTATCTCCTTGAAAGAAGTGAGGTTCGGTTAAGATAGAGAGTGAGTCAGCACCGCCTTTTTCATAAGCTTGACCAATAACCATGGGGTCAAAATCTTCACGAATAACTCCTTTGCTAGGACTTGCTTTTTTAACTTCAGCAATAATCCTATAAGGGTTTTCTGGAGTGGACTTTAATGCTGAAAAGACATCTTTAGGGGCAAAAGGGTTTAATGCCAAAGAGCGACCAAGCCACTCCATAGGAAAGTCAATTTTTCTCTTTTCTAAATCTGATTTTGTTTTTTTGATAATTTCATCTAAAATTTGTGCCAATTTCTTACCTTAATGTTAGTTGTTTTGTAGTTATTATTTTTTACACTTGTTATCTATTGCATTCCAATGCTCAATAATCTCTTCATCTTTAAGCCCCTCAATCTCTACGACTTTTTTCATGCTAGAATAGGCTTTTTCACAATTATTAAGTTTGTAGTATCCCCATGCAAGAGAGTCTAAAAAATAGGTATTAGCAGGCTCTTCTTTAAGTGCTTTTTTAATGATTTCTAAACCTTTTGGGATATCTATCTCTTTATTAATAAGCGTATAGCCATAATAGTTTAAATAGACAGGGTTCTGCTCTCCTAATTCAAATGCTTTTTCAAAATTCTGCACAATTTTTTGAAGCTCTGTTTTATCATTTTTATTGCTAAGTGATTCATATAAAGAGATAGCTACTTCAGCATACCATTGAGATTTATTAGTTGTTTGACTTAACTTATGGGCTAATTGGTTTGCTTTTTGATATGCTTTCTTTTCCATATATAGTGAATAGAGAAGTTCAGGATTTGTATCTAGCTTCTCTAGGTAGACAATGGCACTCTCTAGATCTTTATTTAAAAGATAGCCCTCAACAATTTTTTCAAGATATATATCTTTTTTAGTGGATTGATAGAGCTTTTTATAGATAGAGACTAGTTTGTCATTTTTATGTTGCTGTGCATATATGGCCGCGAGTTGTAGACATATCTTTTCAGAACATCCCTGTTTAGATTGATGTGTTTCTAAATCTTCAATAGCATCATCTATATTTTTAAGATAATTGATTTTAATGGTGACAATTTTTAAAAGAATATCTTCATTCAGTGTTTTATTGTAAGCCTCAGTTAAGTAATCAAGCGATTTTTTATATTTTCCTGTAAAAATATAGGGATTGGCTGCAAGTTCAAAATCAACAGCTTTTTGAGAGTTTTGGGTTAACTTCTCTCCTATCTCTTTGGCTTTGTCGAACTTTTTCCCTTTGAGATAAAAAGAGAGTAAAAGGCGTTGGGCTTGAATGTTTTCAGGGTGTTCTTGAGTATAAACTTTAAATACATCTAAGTTAGGAGAGATTACATTTGCCATGTAAGCTGTGCTAAGCTCTTTAAGTAGATACTCCTCTTTTTTTGTTTTTTTATAGAGTAGGGCATAAAATTCATTACTCTGACGGTAAGCTCCTGCCTCTTCTAAAAAAATAGCTTTAATAATGAGTTGATCTTCATTTTGAAGCTTAGGATATGACTGCTTTGAAGTACTCTTTTTTACAGGTAAGAAAACTTTACTCTCACTAGGGATAGAGTAGGTATTACTACAGCCCATGATAAGCAATGTTATAGGGATAAATATATTCGTAATGGTTTTTCTTTTGATTATATGTTTTTTCATTAGGTTCCTATTATTCCTGGACACTCTTCTTTGAGCTCTTTAATATTATTTTTAAATGTTTCCCAAAAAGGAAAGGTTCTACATTGTCTTGGTCGTACAGGATAGATACTGCACTGTTTAAGTTTTTCATCAAAAAAGATACAGGCAAAATTTTCGTCATCAAGTTTTTTTTCTATTATAGAGTATCGATGCTTAACTTTCTTTAAATAGATTGTAGCAAACTCTTCTACTGTTATCTCTAAAAATGTTGCTATCTGTTCTACTTCAGGATACTTTACCCAAATATAACCACTGGAACCTGTACAACAAGCACCACCACAAGCCTCACAGGCAGAGGGGGTAAACTTAAAATCATAACCTACTTCAGATAAAATATTTTCCTCCATTAATAATCTCCTTTGATACTATTGGTATTTGCTTTTTTAAAAGCCTCTTTGGCTTCACTATTATAGTTGTTTTGTGCATCAAATACAACTAATGGGGGTAAAACTTTCATCATTGATTTAGAATTAAGCCGTGCAGAAATCATAACAAGCTTTGAATCACGGTCAATCTTAGAGTGTACAAAACGTATCTGTTCAGGGTTTATTTTATGTTTTATTAATGTATAGAGTAGTTTATCCACTTGTTTGGCATCATAACAGAAGATAAATCTACCACGTGCTTTTAAGAGTTTTTTAACTTTAGCAATAAGTGTTTCAATGGGTAGATGGTGAGCATAACGGGCGATATTTAAATGTTCATTTTTACTTTGAATGACATTGGTATCATAAAAGGGAGGGTTAGAGACAATATAGTCAAATTTTTCTAGTTCATTCATATTGTTAAAGTCATCATGAAGAACATTAACCATTAAATTATTGAGGTGATAGTTATGTTTGGCATAGCTTATCATACTATTTTGTTTGTCAATAATAGTCGTTTTAAGGGAAAAGTCTCGGGTTAAGAGTAATGAGATAATGCCTACTCCACAACCAACATCTAGCAGTGTGCCTTTAGGTTTAAAATTACTAATAAAATCATATAAAAAGATAGAGTCACTATTATAGGCATAGCCACTGCTTGGTTGATATAGATACAAATATAATCCTTCATGCTATGTTAAAAGTGAAATTTTACTATAAATTGAATTTTTTTAGGTAAAATTACATTTATGAATAGTAAATTTACCGATGTAGCCCCTAAATCTACCGATTTCTCAATGTTAGACTATGACTGTGCCTATTTGGAAGGCAGAAGTGTGCGTATGTCCTATAAACACATCGAACAGGCTACACAAGCATACAATACGGCACTTATCAATCGTGGATGGCGTCGTTTTGGGAATTACTATTTTCATCCTATTTGTGAGGGCTGTAATGAGTGTAAGTCACTGCGTATTAATGTTCCTGACTTTAAATTACGAAAATCC
>JALSHP010000354.1 GCA_026982175.1 Campylobacteraceae bacterium | reverse complement strand
CCAAAAAAAGCGATAAAGCGTAATAAAAATACAGAAATAATTATTCAGCAACCAACTTTATCTCAAGCACATATTGAACTCTATAATAAATATCATGCTTATAAGCATCAACAAGATGATTGGACACATCGTAATATCTCTCCTAGAGAGTATAGAGAAAACTTTGTAGAGGGTGCTCATGATTTTGGAAAAGAGATACTCTACATTGTCGATGGCAACTTAGTAGGTGTTGATTTAATTGATATTTTAGATGATGGAATCTCTTCTATCTATTTCTATTATGACCCTGATTATTTAAATCTCTCTTTGGGAACATACTCTTTGCTTTACCAAATAGAGTTAGCTAAAGTCTTAGAGTTAGAATGGATATATTTAGGTTATTGGGTCGATGGATGTAAAGCATTCGCCTATAAAACTAAGTTTGAACCTCAAGAGATATTGGATGGTTTTCCAAGGCTTGATGAGGTAAGTTCATGGGAAAAAACTATAAATAACATTTAACAATTTTTATAAAGAACTAAAATATTTTTATGTTTTTTTTTGTTGCAAAATTTCACTATTCTATCCCTTTTCAGTGTTTTTTAAGACTTTTTTTCAAAAAGTGATTATTTCTGTTGCACTTTCTCCAATTTTTTGACATAATAGTTACAGGAAAAGAAAATTATAAAACACAGGAGAAAAGATTATGAAAAAAAACTTCTTGATAATAGGAACAATGTCACTGCTACTTAGCTCAACACTTTTTGGAAATGAAGCAACTTTTTGTGAACACTGTTCTGTTGACTTAAGCTCTTTAAGTACAGCTGTAAAAACTGTTGAAGAGAAGCATTTTACAGCAGTACAATTAGTTAATTTTAGTAGTGTAGATTCTGATGTAGTATTATCTGAATCATCTGATGAGAATGAGATTATTATTGAATTAATGGAAGAGATAGATAATGTTCTTACTGAAAATAGTGACTTACCTGTAGCAAAGTTTTTTTGTGAAAATAATAAAATCGCATTATATGAAGGTGATTCAGAGCTTTTCACCTGTGTCTAGTAAAGCATAAATCTCTTTATTAAGAGATTTATCTTTTGAGTTATTATATATCTTGTTCAACAACCTCTTTAAACTTAGAAAAATAGACCTCTTGAAGTTTTTCTAACTCCATTTCAACATCATTTACCTTAAATTTGTCTCCACCAACTTTACCAATAATATCTGTAGAGAGTCCTAGCTCTTGTGCCATGGCAATTATTTTGTCAAGATTCTCTTTTGAACTTACTTCTAAAATGGCTCTACTTTGAGATTCGTCAAAAATAGCACGTTTATCGTCAAGACGAATTCCTGCAACCACTCCACGACCTGATACAGCTGACATTTTGGCTAAAGCAATGGCAATTCCTCCAGAACTTAAATCTTTAGCAGAAGCCAATAGACATTGTTCATTGGCATCAATCACCAATTTCCATAGTGCCAACTCTTTTTTATAGTTAATCCCACCAAGTCGTCCAACCGTTTCACCATAAAGTTCTTTAATATAGAGTGAAGCCCCAAATTCAGCATTGGTATCACCAATGAGGATAAGATGATTTTCATCATTTTGAAATGCTGAAGGAAGTACTTTTTTAGCATCTTCATTGAGTCCTACCATTGCAATGGCAGGAGTGGGGAATACAGATGTTCCATTTGTTTCATTGTAGAGTGAAACATTTCCAGAGACAACAGGGGTCTTAAGCGATAAACATGCTTTTTTAATTCCCTCACACGCTTGGGCAAATTGCCACATCACTTCTGGGTTTTCTGGATTACCAAAGTTTAAACAGTCTGTAATTGAGAGTGGTCTAGCCCCAGACATGGCAACATTTCGTCCCGACTCAACCACGGCTAATGCTGCACCCATATATGGGTCAACATAACAGTAACGTGGATTACAATCAGCCGACATTGCCAAAGCTTTACCTGTCTCTTTAATACGGATACAAGAGGCATCTAAGCTTCCAGGGGCTTTGGTAGTATTGGTTTGTACCATTGAGTCATATTGGTCATAAATCCACGCTTTATCAACAACTTCCATAGAGCTTATGAGCTTTTCAAAAGCAGTTTGGTTATCAACTGTTTCATAAGAGTCAATGGTTTTAGACAAAATCTCATCTAAATATTTTGGTCGTTTTGTTGGACGGTTTAAAATAGGGGCTTCTTCACTTACGGGTCCAATTGGCATGTCACAAACTTTCTCACCATGCCATGTAAGCTCCATGCGACCTGTGTCGGTCACTTCACCAATGACAGCTACGTCTAAATCCCATTTTTCAAAGATTTCTATCACCTCTTGCTCTTTACCTTTTTTGACACAGACAAGCATACGCTCTTGTGATTCACTAAGCATAAAGTCATAAGGAGTCATGCCCTCTTCACGTGCAGGTACTTGGTCTAAGTGCATAATCATTCCTGAACCACTCTTCCCAGCCATCTCAAATGCAGATGAAGTAAGACCTGCTGCACCCATATCTTGAATACCAACTACCACATCTTTGGTTTTAAAGAGTTCCAAACAAGCTTCAAGTAGAAGTTTTTCAATAAAGGGGTCACCCACTTGAACGGTAGGACGTAGAGATTTACTCTCTTCGGTAAAGCTATCACTACTCATAACAGCTCCACCGAGACCATCACGTCCAGTTTTTGAACCAACATACATGACGGTGTTTCCTACACCTTCAGCAATACCTAAAAAGATTTCATCTGCTTTACACAAACCAAGAGCAAAGGCATTGACTAAAATATTTCCGTTGTAAGACTCATCAAAAGAACACTCACCCCCAATGGTAGGCACACCCATACAGTTACCATAGCCACCAATTCCCTCTGTGACTCCTTTAACTAAGTGACGTTGATATTTGGCTGTGTTGTCACTGTTGGTGATGTTTCCAAAACGCAAGGCATTCATATTTGCCACAGGTCTAGCACCCATGGTAAAGACATCTCTTAAAATGCCACCCACACCTGTAGCTGCTCCTTGAAAAGGCTCTATGAATGAAGGGTGGTTATGTGATTCCATTTTAAAGACAGCTGCCATGCCACCTCCAATGTCAATAACTCCTGCATTTTCACCTGGCCCTTGAATAACCCATGGTGCTTTAGTAGGAAAACCATTGAGGTACTTTTTACTTGATTTGTAAGAACAGTGTTCAGACCACATTGCTGAGAAAATTCCAAGTTCAACAATGTTTGGATGTCTTCCCTCAAGTATATCTAAAATATTTTCATACTCTATGGGGCTAAGTTTATGGTTCTTTAGTACTTCATCTAAGTTCTCTAATGGTTTTGACATTATTTACTATTCCTATATATAAAGGGATTTTTTTCTGCGATATTTTAGTGGAAAAGTGCTAAAATTGGGATGAAATTACTTAATTTAAAGGACTACCTTAATGCCAAGCACACAAAAAATAGAAGAAGTTTTAGATTATATCAAAGAGTCCTCTCCTGGACAAGATGAATTTTACCAAGCTGCTGAAGAGGTTTTAGAATCATTACGACCATTGTTAAATGAAGATGGTCGATATTTAGAACATAATATCTTAGAACGTATTGTTATTCCAGAGAGAACCATCATTTTTCGTGTGACATGGCTAGATGATGCAGGAAAAGTTAATGTTAATGTAGGTTATAGAGTACAGTTTAACTCAACCATTGGACAATATAAAGGGGGATTACGTTTTCATCCTACTGTTAGTTTGGGAACGGTGAAGTTTTTAGGCTTTGAGCAAATTTTTAAAAATGCATTGACAGGCTTACAAATTGGTGGGGCTAAAGGGGGAGCAAACTTTAATCCTAAAGGAAAGTCGGACAATGAGATTATGAAGTTTTGTCAAGCCTTCATGAGTGAACTCTACAAACATATTGGGCAACACAAAGATGTACCTGCTGGAGACATTGGGGTAGGTGCTAGAGAGATTGGTTACTTATTTGGTCAATACAAAAGGTTAACAGGAGAGTTTGAGGGGGTATTAACAGGTAAAGGTTTAAATTGGGGTGGCTCACTTGCACGTAAAGAGGCGACGGGTTATGGGTCTGTCTATTTTGCAGAGAACTTTTTAAATGTTTATGGTAAAAGTTTAAAAGGAAAACGTTGTGCGGTCTCTGGTTCTGGTAATGTTGCTATTTATACCATTGAGAAGCTTTATGAGTTAGGGGCTATTCCTGTGAGTTGTTCGGACAGTCGAGGGACGATATATGCTAAAGATGGAATTAACCTCAAAGCACTCAAAGCCATCAAAGAGATTCACCATGCTTCTTTAGAAGAGTATGCCACAGTTGATTGTGCTTGTAGCTATACTCCTGTCTCTACGTACCCTAAAGGTGGACATGCTGTTTGGCATATTGCTTGTGATGTGGCATTTCCTTCTGCGACACAAAATGAGTTAACATTAGTTGATGCCAAAGCATTAAAAGCCAATGGATGTATCTTGGTGAATGAGGGGGCAAATATGCCCACCACACCTGAAGCGTATGAGTTTATTAAAGCCAATGGTATTTTGTTCTCTCCTGGAAAAGCAGCTAATGCTGGTGGGGTAGCCACTTCACAACTTGAAATGAGTCAAAATGCTTCCATGGCTCAATGGTCTTTTGATGAGGTCGATGCCAAATTAAAAGTGATTATGAAGAACATCTTTACCACTGCGTATGAGACCTCTAAAGCGTTTAATGATGAGGGAAATTTGGTGATGGGTGCGAACATTGCAGGGTTTAGAAAAGTGGCTGATGCCATGATTGAGCAGGGGGCAGTCTAACTATTTAGACTGCTTTTGTTTTTTATAATCTTTTTCTCTTTTAGAATTTGTTTTGAGGCGTTTTGGTTTAGAGACTATTCCTTGGATGAAATCGTTCATGATTTTCACTAAGGCTTCATTTTCAACCCGTTTTATTTTTTTGAATATGCTAGAGTCTATGGCATCTTTTAGCGTTTGCATCTCTTCTAGTGAAAAGACTTGTGAGCCATAGAGAATTCGTTCTTTTGCTGACTTTTTCATAGAATTTACATAACCCTCTTCACGTGGGGTTATTTTACTCTTATTGTTATCAGAGCTATTATTATTCTCACTATAACGTTGCATCATGCTACGGTAAAAGTTGAGTTGTAGCTCTTTATTGATGAGTGTATCTACTATGTCATCAACAATCTCTTCACGTTCACTTAAAAGTGGCTCTTCTTCAAGTGAGGCTAAAAA
>JALSHP010000353.1 GCA_026982175.1 Campylobacteraceae bacterium | reverse complement strand
GCTGACAAAAAAGATTTTGCTGATTTAATTGAACTCGCAGAGGAAGATGCAAAAGAGCGAAAACTCTTTAAAAAAGGGTGTCAAGAGATTGCATTGGTAGATTTTGTTACGCTTTAAAGCGTAACAAATGATTAATTGGTTTTATTCCATTCAAAATAGGTTTTAGCCTTGGAGATATTGCAGTACTCAAAACGAATATCTTCACCTTTTTTCTCAATGCTAAAACCTTTTTCATCAGCTGACTTAATGAGACCTTTTTCTTTGTCTCCACCATTAATCTTAAACTTAACACGTTCACCAACAGCTGACATGAAGTGATTTGGATTTTCAAGTTTACGCTCAATCCCTGGAGAGCTTACTTCTAAAAAATATGCTCCATGCATAGGAGGGTTAACATCAAAAAATACAGAAAGTTCATGTGAAATTTCTGCACAAAGGTCAAGTTTTACGCCACCTTCTTTGGTGATGTAAACTCTAAAAATAGTATTACTATCTTCTTGGGCTGTTTCCGTTCCATAAAAAGATGCACCATTTGCCTTAACTATTTTTTCTATTTGTTCATTAAGATTCATCTGATTTACCCTCATCTTCTTTTTTATCATCATTTTTTTCATGACGTTTAGCAATCTCTTTAAAAAGTGCATCAATTTTGGATATTTGCTCTAACTGTGTATCAAATTCAAAAGTAAACTTAGGAGCTTTATACCACCCCTCACTCTCACGCACATACGTTGAGAGATACCCTGTAACAGCTCTTAACTGTTTCAATGCTTCATTTTGTTCTCGCTCTGTTAAGTAAGATTTATCTAGGTAAACTTTTGCATCGTAACGTCCACGAGAACAGACAACTGCCGTAACCGATAATGCATTAATACGATTGTCATTCAATCCAGAGAAAGCCTCTGGAAGTAGTTCAACTAAGCGTGACTCAGTTCGTTTTCTTTTTATCTCTTCTTCTCTCATGTAAACCCTATATCCAATAAAGGGCAAACAGTGAAGTTACCCTAATTATTTGAGCAGACACGGAGGTCGCCCCTACGGTAAAACTAATCTAGTTTTACTTTCTCTTCTACCATTTTGAAAGTTTCAATTACATCGCCATCTTTAATGTCGTTGTAGTTATGAAGCATAATACCACACTCGAAACCATTTTTAACTTCTTTAGCATCATCGTTAAATCGTTTAAGAGATGAAATGGTTGTGGTGTAAATAACAACACCATCACGAATAAGTCTAGCTCCTGCATTTCTCACAATAACACCGTCAGATACTTTACAACCTGCGATTGTTCCAACTTTAGCTACCGTAAATGTTTCACGTACTTCAGCTTGACCTGTTACCTCTTCAGAGATTGTAGGACTCATCATACCACCAAGAAGTGCTTTAATATCATCAAGAAGCTCGTAGATAATTGAGTAAGTTTTAATCTCAACACCCAACTCTTTGGCTTTTTTCTTAACAGCACCTGTAGGTCTTACGTTAAAGCCTAAGATGATTGCGTGTTCAGAAGCATCAGCTAATTGAACATCGGACTCTGTAACCCCACCCACACCTTCGTGAATAACGTTAACTTTAACCTCTTCATTTTTAAGGTCAGCCAATGTTCCTTTAATCGCTTCAAGAGAACCTTGAACATCTGTTTTGATGATAACAGGCAATGACTTAAGATTACCCTCTGCAATAATTTCAGAAAGGTTATCAAGCGATACTTTTGTACTCTTTGACAACTCTTTTACTCTTGCATATTCAGCTCTTTTATCCGCTAACTCTCTAGCTTCTTTTTCAGAATTCATAACGACCAAAACATCCCCTGCCATCGGAACAGCTGAAAGCCCAACAATGGCTGCTGGAGTAGATGGTTCAATAGACTTGGTTTTTGTTCCGTCATCTAAAATCATCGTTTTTACTTTACCAAAGGTTGTACCTACTACAAAAGGGTCACCCACATTAAGTGTACCATTATGCACAATAACATTTGCCGTAGCCCCAAAACCTTTTTCTAAAGAGGACTCAACCACAATCGCTTTTGCGTTTCTAGTCGCATCAGCTTCAAGTTCAAGTACCTCTGCTGTAAGCAGTAAAGTTTCAAGAAGTTCATCAATTCCTTCACCAGAGTGTGCAGAAACAGGAACAAATTCATGCTCTCCACCCCACTCAACAGGTGTAATTTCAAGTTCAGCTAACTGACCTTTAACAAGTTCTGGGTTTGCAGCTTCTTTATCCATTTTATTGATGGCGACCACAATAGGTACACCAGCAGCTTTGGCATGAGAAACAGCCTCTTTGGTCTGTTGTTTTACCCCATCATCAGCTGCAACCACAATAATAACAATGTCAGTCGCTTGAGCTCCACGTGAACGCATTTCAGTAAAGGCTGCGTGACCAGGAGTATCAATAAATGAAATCTTTTTACCGTTCTTAATTACTTGATAAGCACCAACATGTTGCGTAATTCCACCAGCTTCTTTGTCGGCTACTTTGGTTTGACGAATTCTATCAAGTAAAGAGGTTTTACCATGGTCAACGTGACCCATAATGGTAATAATCGGTGCTCTTTCTGTAATATTTTCATTAGGAATGGCATCATATACTTTAACATAATCAAGTGCATCTAATGGGTCAATAGTATGTACTTCAACCTCAAACTCATCAGCAAGAATTTCAATAGAATCTCTGTCTAAGAAATCATTTTGCGTAAACATTGTTCCCAGGGCAAAAAGAACTTTAATTACTTCACCTGTTGAACGACCAACTTTTTCAGCAAATTCATAAACCCTTACATTTTCTGGAATCTCAATAGAAGTAATAGGACCTGTACTCTCTTCTCTAACATACTTCTTTCGTTTTCCACCACGTCTTAGTCCAGATGGACGACGACGACCACCTTGTCCACCACGTCCACGGTTTTGTTGTACTCCACCAGCAGCAGCTCTTTTTTTCGCCTCTTCTTTACGTTTGGCTTCTTGACGCATCATATCTTCATAGATATTTTTGTCAGAGAAATCAAGCATTAAAATTTCTGGCTCTTCTTCTACCTCGGTTACTTGGGTACGATTGTATCCACCAAAACTAGAGTTCGACATGAAATTTAATTTCTCACCAGACTCTTTGGCTGTTGCTACTTTTTTAATCTTCTTTTTAGAAGGTGGTGTAGGCATACCTTTGGGTCTGTTACTTTTTTCATTCACCACAGGTAAACGTTCATCAACAATTCTAATTCTAGGTTTGTCGCGATCTGCTTTTTTAACAACGGTAATACCAATACGTTTACGTCTTGCTTTTGGCTTCTCTTCCACAGGAGCTTCTTCTTTAGTAGCTTCCTCTTTCGGAGTCTCTTCAGCTGAAACCTCTGAAGTTACTGTTTCTTCGACACTGTTCTCGTTTGTCTCTTGCGTTGAAGTAGCTTCAACTGCTTCTACTTTCTCTTCTACAACTTCATTTTGTGTTGCTTCAACTACCTCTTCTACTGGAGCAGATACTTCAACAACTTCTACTTTTTTCTTTTTAGGCGTAGCGGTAATTGAACCTATACGTTTTTTTCTTTTTGCCACAGTGGCTTTTTTCTCAATAGGTTTTTCAGTTTTCTTTTCAGCTGAAACTTCTTCTCTCTTAACTTGAGTAGGCTCTTCTGTAGAAACTTCTTTATTTTCAGATGTATCTTGAGATTTTACCTCTTTAACAACATCTACTTTCTTAACGACTTTAGGCTTTGGCTTTTCAACCTTTGGCTTAACCCCATTAATAACGTAATCTACTAAAATACCAGCTTCTTCAACTGTTACTGTACTATTGGCGACTTTTACATCGTACCCTAACTCTTTAGCTTTCTCAATAAGTACTGCATTTGATGCACCTGCTTCATCTGCAATCTCTTGGATTTTAACTCTATCCATTCTTATCTAACTCCTTTAAATACTTAACAAACTGTTCACTATCTTCACTAGAGAGCCGAAAACGTTTCATCAAACCTTTTACTTTTTTTTCGTTTTCACAACAGCCCGTACAAATATAAAAACTCCGACCATGTCCTGAATAAGGAAAAATGTTACTGTTTTTCTCTTGCAGTCGAATTAGTTTTTGTTGAGGCTCTCGTTCTCTACATGTTATACACATGCGTACTGGTTCATTTTTTCGCATAATTATACCTAACTTTTGTTATTAACTCTTTGAAGTTACACCATAATTGTCAAGAGTTTTGGTAAATACTCTAAATTTAGGAAATTTTTTCGCCAAAGCTTGGTGAATCTTGGCGGCATCATCGGCATAACAAAGCGAGAAAAAAGTAGAACCCGACCCCGAAAGTGTACTCATTAATGCCCCATTTGCCAAAGCTATTTTCTGTACCTCAAAAAGGTCAGGTAATTGTTTCATCCGTCGTGTTTGATGAATCATGTCTTTTGAGGCAATCTTCAACAAATCCCAAGACTCTGTCATGAACAAAGAGGTCATGAAAGAGGAGCGTGAAAGTGAATAAACCATCTCTTCAGTTCGGTATAAATCAGGTAAAACATTACGCGACTTTGCCGTTGAAATGGTTTTGTTGGGAATAACCAAAACAGCTCTTAGATACTCTGGTACTTTACGTTTTTTAGAGTAGACTTTTTTATCTTCCACACATGCCACATTGAAACCACCCATTACTGCGGGGGTAATGTTATCTGGGTGATGTTCATACTCTAGTGCAGTATTTAGGATTTTACGTTTATTGTAACGCTCACCTGCTGCAACATAGGCTGAAGTAAGTGCTGCGGTAATAACTGCTGAAGAAGAGCCTAATCCACGTGAAATAGGAATACGATTGGTAAATTCAAATCGAAAATTCTCTCTTGTGTCACCCTCTTTATAGCCTTTGATTTTAGCAAACTGCTTATTGAAGATATTCATAAAAAGTATATTCTTACGAATATGCGGGTTTTCAGCACCCTCTCCACGTGTGGAGACAGAGAAGAAACGCGATGGCTTAATGATAATTTCATTACGAAAATTAATGGCTAAACCAAGTGTGTCAAAACCTGGTCCTAGATTGGCTGATGTTGCTGGTACAGAAACAAACAAAGTACTTCCTTTGTCGATGTTGTAATCAAAATTACACGGCAGGAAGAATATACAACGGTCTATTATTGTCTAAAAGAGTCACTTCACTCAAGATGGAAGGTAATGCAAACCGCTGCTCTAACACCTCATCAAATTTTTTTGTTATTATAGTATTATTTTCTTTGATAAAGTACAATTTTCCCATCGCTTTAATCGGTTTGTTTCCATTTAGTTCAAAAGCTTCACAGGCATTAAAGCTTATATCTTTCAAAATTTCTAAAGAACGTAAAGTAATATAGGTGAGTTTAATCGCCATATAAGAACCTGGTCCCGAAGTATAGATAATATCTTTATAGTCATATTTTAAAGAGAGTTGCGTTAAAATTTTCAGTAAAACCTCTGACGTTTTACCTGAACTCTCAATCGTTTCTATGAGTTCTTTATCTTTATAAACCCCAATTAACAAAGGAGAAGCAATAGGAATAATTAAAAGTTCATACATCACTAAGCAAAACTCTTTGAAAATGCTCGACTCTCTACGGCTTCTAGTGAAACTATTTCATAATTGGCTCTGTCTGCTAAAAGAGCTACGGTTAATTCGTGATTAAGTTTATGACTTCCTGCAAAAGAGCTGTATGCCCCTAAAATATTATGTCCTGTCACCATCATGTCTCCCATGGCATCTAAAATTTTATGCCGTGCAAACTCATTTTCAAATCTTAAGCCCTCTGGGTTTAAAACTTTATCATCATCGAGTCCAATGGCATTGTTCAACGATGCACCCAATGCTAAGTTAATACTCTGTAAATATTGAATGTCCCGTGCAAAACCAAACGTTCTAGCCCGTGCAATCTCTTCTATGAATGGCTTCGTGCCAAAAGAGCAAAATTGAGACTGTTTACCAATTACAGGGTGTTCAAAATCTATCGTAAAATCAAAAGTAGCATTTTGACTTGGGTCAAGGCGTACAAATTTGTCACCATCACGTACTTCAATACTTTTTTTAATACGAATAATCTCTTTAAATCCCTCTTGCTCCTGCACTCCTGCTTCATCTAAAAGCAGACAAAAAGAGGCCGCTGAACCATCCATAATAGGCATCTCATTACCATCAACTATCACCCGTAAATTATCAATGCCATAGGCATAAACAGCCGAAAGAAAATGTTCAATGGTAGAAATAGTCCCCTTTTCATTACCAATAACTGTCGCCATTTGTGTGTCAACTACGGCAGAGGGAGTCAGTGGAATACTTAAGGCTAAATCTTCACGATAAAAAACAATCCCTGCATCTCTTCCCAATGGTTCAAGACGTAATTTGATTGGTTCACCTTTATGGAGTCCAATACCGATAACTTCGACAGGTTCTTTTATGGTTCGTTGATTCATGATAGAGTATTCCTTTATTCTTTTACGAATATATTATAACACAATCGTGTAAGCTTTGTAACCATTTAGCTAAAAAAGAGTCGAATGGTCAAAAAAATAACTTTATTTTTAATCTTTATAGCTACTTTTCGCTTAATGATGTTATATATGCCAAACTTTAAAACATCTTTAGGGAGTAAGTATGAAATATAACGATTTAACAGCTGAAGAGATAAGGGTTATTGAACAAAAAGGGACAGAGATGCCCTTTACAGGAAAATATGATAAATTTTATGAAGCAGGAACTTACAACTGTAAAAAGTGTAATACCCCGCTCTTTAACTCAAATGACAAATTTAATTCAGGTTCAGGTTGGCCTAGTTTTGACGACACCATTGAAGATGCGGTCAAAGAGATACCCGATGCCGATGGAAGACGCATTGAGATTGTCTGTGCTACCTGTGAGGGTCATTTAGGTCACGTATTTAAAGGGGAGCAGATGACCCCTAAGAGTACACGCCATTGTGTCAACTCAATCTCGCTAAACTTTGAGTCTATTAATAACAATAGCCAATACAAAAAAGCTTACTTTGCTTCAGGGTGCTTTTGGGGAACAGAGTATTGGTTTGACCAACAAGAGGGTGTATTTAATGCAGACTCGGGTTACATGGGTGGGCATACCCAAAACCCAACCTACAGAGAGATATGTGGTAAACAGACAGGTCACTTAGAGACCGTTGAAGTGACTTATAATCCTAATGTCATCTCCTATGAAAATCTCTGCAAACTCTTTTTTGAGACCCATGACCCAGAACAGACCAATGGTCAAGGACCAGATATTGGACCACAGTATCTTTCGGCTATCTTTGTTAACAACGATGAAGAGAGAGCCATTGTCGAGAAACTCATTCAGACATTAGAGTCCAAGGGGATGTTTATTGCCACCACCATCAAAGATGCCAATGAGCATATTTTTTACAAAGCAGAAGAGGAGCATCAAAACTATTATAAGTTAAGAAACAGCACCCCTTATTGTCACATTTATACCAAACGTTTCTAAATCTTTATGCTAGAATTATGCCTAAAAATATTAGGCATAATTTATCATGAAAAACTTTTTAAAAAAATTATTTAACAAACAAGAAGTCATCACATCAACCCTCACTATTACCTCATCAAATGGTTTTCACCTGCGTCCCATTGCTAAGTTTGTCAATGAAGTTAAAAAGTATGATGCAAGCATTAGCCTACTTGCCAACAACAAAGAGACCTCGGCTACACAAGTTCCTAACATTTTGGCTTTATCTTTAGAAAAAGAAGATACTTTTATTCTCAAAGTTCAAGGAGAAGATGCCCAAAAAGCCAGTGAAGAACTTACCCTGTTTTTTAAAAAATTGATGCAAGAAGATAATGAAGATAAGTTTAAAAAGCAAATAGAGGATGAAAAAGAATTTTATGAAGCCCAAGCCATCAAAGGGAGTGTTATCTCTAAAGGCGTTGCCATAGCTAAGACTATTACTTACTTTAAGGAACGCATTACTAACAGTAATTCTATAAGCTTACAAGAGGCATTAAGCCAAACAGCCAAAGATTTACAAAAGCTATATGAAGCACATAAAGATAAAAAAGAAGCCGAAATTTTTTTAGCCCATCAAGCCCTACTTGATTCTGATGTTTTTCAAAAAGAGTTTCATAACATTAACCAAGCCATAGAAAAGCTTCGTGGAGGCAAATTTGAATCTCGAATGCTTGATTACCAAGACCTTAAAAAACGTATTGAGTCACACATGGGCGTAGAGAGAAAATTTAGCTTACCTGACAATCAAGACTATATTCTTTTAATTGGCAAAGAGGAGCTACTTCCTAGTGAAGTAGAAACCTTAAGTAAACTCTCTATAAAAGGTGTCATTTTAAGTAGTGGTTCAACCAGCTCTCATGTGGCTATTTTATTACGTTCATTTCAAATACCAAGCATCATTGCCAATGAAACAATAAACATAGCAAATCAAAACACGCTCTCACTTTTAGATGCCTCTTCTGCTCAATTTATTGCTTCTCCTACGCCACAAGATTTAGAAAAAGCTTACGCTAAAATAGAAAAACTCAAAACAGAGCAACATCAAGCCTATGAGAAACGTTTTGAGAAATTAATGACTAAAGAGAACAAAGCCATTAAAATCTTAGCCAATATCACCAATCCAACAACAGCAAAAGAGGCAAAAGAGCAAGGAGCAGATGGCATAGGGCTTTTACGAACTGAATTTTTATTTACAGAACATAAACCAACTATCCAAGAGCAAACCCAAGCCTATCAAGAGGTTTTTGAACTCTTTGATGACGTGACCATCAGAACCCTAGACATAGGAGGAGACAAATCCTTACCCTACATCGACATCCCAAAAGAAGACAACCCTTTCTTAGGACTAAGAGGCATACGATTTTCCCTACAAGAACAAACACTATTTAAAGAACAACTCTTAAGTATTTTCAAAGCCGTAGGTGTGACCATGTCACACAAAAAAACCATCAAAATCATGTTCCCAATGGTCAGCAGTACCCAAGAGTTCATAGAGGCAAAAAAAATCGCCAAAGAAGTTGCCAAAGAGAACAAGCTAGATATTAATAACATCCGATTTGGCATCATGCTAGAAGTCCCCGCGGTCATCTTTGCCCTCAAAGAGTTTGATAAACTTGTCGATTTTTACTCCATTGGCTCAAACGACCTTACCCAATACCTCTTTGCCATTGAGCGAACTCACCCTACACTAAGTGTCGATTTAAGCTCCCCTGTTTTAATGGAAACATTAAAATATATAAAAGCCAATACAGACAAACCCATTAGTATCTGTGGTGAACTTGCAGGACTAGAAACAGCCTCTTCAAAATTAATAAATATAGGCTATCTAAATCTCTCTATATCACCTAAAATTATACCTATTTTAAAAAATAATATTAATAATAATTTACACGATTAATCCACAGTCCAGACCTATTATTCCGAACAAATTAAAACTTGTTTAATAATATTAAGGACTCAACAATGAAAAAAATAACTTATTCAATTATAGCACTCTTAAGTGTGGCGACACTTGCCCAAGCAGATATAGATAGCATTAGCGATGTAGAAGCAAAATATTCAAATAAAAGCAGTATAGAAGCACAAAAAGAGCTA
>JALSHP010000352.1 GCA_026982175.1 Campylobacteraceae bacterium | reverse complement strand
TGGCTGTCATGGTCGCTGCTCCTGTGGTAGAAGAGGTGGTCTTTAGAGGTTTTCTACTCAAAGGTTTTGCCAACTCTTTCATGGGAGTACATGGGGCTGTGTTGCTCACTTCAGCTCTTTGGGCTGTGATTCACATGCAGTATGAGATTGCTTATCTGATTGCTATTTTTGTCATTGGGCTTGTATTTGGTTATGCTCGAATACGCACGAATTCGCTTTTTATTCCGATGATTATGCATTCGCTTTTAAACTTTTTAGCTATTTTGGGCTTGTTTTATGAGAAAGGGGTGTTTTAGGATGGAAGTGTATGATGAATGGAATGAAGTTAAAAAATCGACTCAAGAGAAACATAGAAAATTAGGGATAAAACCAAGAGAAATCTTTTGGTTAAAAATAGGACATAATCTTGGAAGTGAAGAGTATGGTAAAGGTAAAGATTTTGCTCGACCTGTTATTATTGTACGACGCTTGACGAGTGACTTGTTTATTGGAATTCCTATTACTACAACCATTAAAAATAATGATTATTTTCACTCATTTACTTATAATAATAAAACAAGAGGTGATATTGATAATTCAGCTATGATATTACAAGTTAGAACCTATAGTATAAAAAGAGTTTTAAGTAAAATTGGAATTGTTAATAAACAAGATTTTAATGAAATTTTGGAAAAAACGAAGAATTTGTTTAACCCCATCTAAAAAAAGATGGGTGTGCTCGAAAGCGAATTATAACTAAGTATATAATAAATGAATAAAAAAGTCAAGGTAGGTAAAATGATGTATAAAGAATTATATGCCGATAGGCAAAGAGATTTAGAAGATATGGATATTTAAAGAATGAAATTACAAACCAACATCTACCAAACCATAAAAAACATACTCCAAACAGCAAGAAACAACGCTTACAAACAAGTAAACTTCATAATAGTAGAAGAAGAGCAAAAAGGGGAAAATAGAGCTGAATATGGCTCATTTCTAATTAAAGAGTGTTCTCTTTCACTCTACACTTTAAGGCGAATTAAAAAAGGAAAAAAATGCATAAATTAATACTATTTTTACTAGCAAGTAATTTTTTATTTGCTGATTTATTGGATTTTAAAACCATCGCACAAGCAAATAGAGCGTATGAAATGAGGGAGTTTACGAAGTCGGCTCAACTCTTTGGTTCTTTAGAAAAAGAGAGTAGTGTGGTCGCGTATGATAGAGCCAATGCACTCTATAAAGCCCAAAAATATGATGAAGCATTGAAAGCGTATGAAGAGGCAAAAGGGGTCAATGAAGCCCAACGCTTACACAATATGGGGAACAGTTATTTTCAACAACAAACATGGGGTAAAGCGGTTGAGCATTATGAAAAAGCTTTAAAGCTTAAAGAAGATAGCGATACACGGTTTAATTTAGAACTTGCTAAGAGAAAGCAAAAAGAGGAAGAGAAGCGAAAAGAGCAAGAGAAAAAGCAAGATAAGAAAAAGAAGAAGCCCAAAAAAGATAAAAAAGATAAAAAAAAGGATAAGAAGAAGCAAGATAAGCCCAAAAAAGAAGAGAAGAAAAAAGATAAGAAAAAAGATGATAAAAAAGAAAAAGATAAAGATAAAAAAAAGTCTGATGAGCCAAAGAAGAAGCAAGATAAGCAAGGAGAAGAGAAGCCGATGACTCCTGAAGAAGCAAAAAAAGAGGCGTTGAGAAAGAGGGAGTTAAAACATATGATGAAGCAGTTAGCTAAGAAAAAGATGCCTACAATGATGTATCAGACCAATCCAAAATCAAATGAGAAACAAGGAGAACGTAATGTTAAAAATCCTTGGTAGTTTGGTAGGGGCAGTCGGACTCTTATGGGCAGGGAGTGTTACGGCTACGGTCGATTTGGATAAAGTATTTAAAGGGGACACGGTACTACTTACTTTGGCAATGACAGGAAAAAAGGTAGATGCAATACCCGATATACCTGAGATAAATGGGCAAAAAGTTTTTAACATTCAACGCCGTTCCTCTACGAACTTTGTGCAGGTGAACGGGGTGAGTAGCATGGAGAAGACCAATATGATGATTATGGAGTTTCGCCCTGAGCAAAACATGACCATTCCCTCTTTTTCTGTTAAAGTAGATGGAGAGATGAAGAGTACTAAGCCTATTATGGTTACGGTATTGCCTTCGCCCACAGGAGCAAAAAGAGCCAATAGCAATTTTGCTTTAGATATTGCCATAGAGAAGCAAAAATTCTATTTGGGAGAGTCAATTGTTTTAAATCTCTATTTTAAACAACGCACCAATCTTGATGTATTGCAGATTGAGTATACCCCTCCTGAGTTTAAAGATTTTTTTTCTAAACAGATTGGAGAGGGGAAGACCTATAAAAAAGGGGCATTTACCATTCAGGAGTTAAACTATTTGCTCATTGCCAAAAAAGCAGGAGCATTAACGCTTGAACCTGCACGTGCAAAGATTGCACAACGTTCACGTGAACGCCAAGAGGGAGGGTGGTATATTGATGTTCCTAAATGGACTAAAATATCCTCTTCAGCCCTTAACTTAGAGGTGATAGAGCCAACAGAAGCACATGATATTGTGGGAAAATTTAACTTAACTGATAGCATTGATACTCTACAAGTAAAAGCCAATAAACCAGTAACCTTACGCATGGAGTTACTAGGGATTGGGACATTGGAAGATTATGATGGTCTAAATTTTGAGATCCCTTCTGTGACCATTTATAGCGATGATGCCAAAGTAGAGAGTACCTTAATGGGCAAAAAGTTACAGAGTCGCTACCAAAAGAGTTTTGTTTTCATTAGTGACCATAGCTTTACCATTCCGTCTAAAGAGATACGTGCCTATGACTACACCACAGGTAAAGTTGAAATTTTGAAAACAAAAGCCTATAAGGTAGAGGTTGAAAATGCTTCAAGTTTAGCCACCAAAGGGGTGGTAGAGAGTCGTATTGCTCTGCCTCCTATTCGTGCTCAACTGAACATGCAGAAGAGAACAACGCTTTATGCTCTATTGTTATCATTTCTTTTTGGAGTTGTGTTGACATTACTATTTACCTACATTACACCGTTACTTGTTTCTAGATGGAAAAGAAAAGGAAAACATTTTAACGGAGAAGAGGCATTTAAGATACTCTATCCGAAGATGAATGAGAGTAAAGAGGTAGAGGAGATGGTACGACAACTCTATGCCATTAAGTCTGGAGCTAAAGATATTAGGATAGATAGGGAGAAGTTAAAGCAGATGGTAGCACGGTATAGAGTTAGCACCACATCATAAAGCCTCAATATGCTAAACTATCCTCTTTAAAAACCCAGAGGAAATAAGCGATGATATTTTTAGACATTATAAGTAATCTACTGTTTGTATTAGCACTTGGCTACTACTTCATGACCAATATGCAATGGTACTCGTACAAAATTGAGCGGGTGCTTTTTCACCATACCAAAACGTGGTGGCATTTGGTCTATTTTTTAGTGCCTCTTTTGGCTTATTTTCTTTTAAACAAATATTTTGATTTAAGTATTATTGCTACTTTAGCGTATATTGGGGCATTGTACTTTTGGCGAAAAGAGCAAGACAAACCGTTGGTCTTTACAGGACGAGTAAAACGTTTTTTTGCAGCACTACTCTTCTTTACACTTTTTGCTGTCATGTTAAAGTTTGCAGGGGTTCACTATGAGAGTTTTGCCGTACTCATTCCTCTCTTTTTAGCTTACATGGTCTCTACTATGATGGAGAAGATGCTCTTTTTAGGCTTTCAGAAAAAAGCAGAGAAAAAGTTAGCGTCTATGCCAAACATGGTCGTGGTGGGGGTAACTGCTTCTTATGGTAAGACAAGTATTAAGAACTACATTGCCCATATTTTAAAAGCCAAATACAATGTCTATGCTACGCCACGTTCGGTCAATACCTTTGGTGGGGTGCTAAAAGATGTTAATGACGACCTACCAAGCGACACAGAAGTGTATGTGGTTGAGATGGGGGCTAGGGGAGCGGGAGACATAGAAGAGATTACACAGTTTGTCAACCCTCATTTAGCCGTAGTGGGAAAGATTGGACCTGCTCATATTGAGTACTTTAAAAGTTTAGAGAACATTAGAAACACAAAGATGGAGATTTTATCTTCAGAAAGACTCAAACAAGCATGGGTACATGACTCGGCAATGGTTCAACCCTTGAAACACATTCACTCATTTGGCAAAGAGATTCATGACATAAAAGCAACACTTGATGGGCTTGACTTTAAGATGGACAAAGAGGAGTATCATGCGAATATTTTAGGCTCATTTAATGCCATGAATTTAGCCGCAGCGATTAAAGTAGCAAAAGCCCTTGATGTGGATGAAGAGAGCATTAAAAAACAACTCAACTCACTAGAGCCAACGCCACATAGATTGCAACGTATGGATGCAGGGGGGAAAGTGATTATTGATGACTCATTCAATGGAAACATTGATGGCATGATGGAGGGCTTTGCTTTGGCTTCAACTTATGAAGGTAGAAAAGTGCTCATTACCCCTGGGCTTGTGGAGGTAGATGATGTGTTTAACATAGAAGTGGCTCAAAAAGCCAATGAGGTGTTTGATGTGGTGGTCGTAACGGGTGACTTAAACTATGAGATTTTTAAAGAGCATGTTGATGCTAATAAATTGGTGAAACTCGAAAGTAAAGATAAAATGCAAGAGATGCTTATTGAGCATACTAAAGTAGGTGATTTAATTTTGTTTGCCAATGACGCACCGAGTTTTATATAAAATTATGATACTATTTTTGAACTTATTAAGAAAAGGGATTTAATATGGCACTTTTTGACAGTCTTTTTGCCTATTTGGGCAAAAGTTCAGCTATTACTATTTTTGTCTTAGGATTGCTCTCTATCTATCTGTTTATTGTACTTTGGATTTTTATCTATCGCTATTTTTCGTTAAACAGTAGGCTCTCTAAAGAGTCTTACTCTTTAAAAAAACTTTATATGGGACGCTCTAAAACAGTTGAAGAGAACTCTTTGCTTTATCCATTTTTAGCCAAAGTACTCATTCCTAATCAAGCCATATTTTTGGTGGCTAAAAACCAAGCGATAAAGTCTGCCACAGGGGGCTTAACGGCACTCTCAATCATCGCTTCTACTTCTCCATTTATTGGCTTATTTGGTACGGTTGTGGCTATTTTGGAGACATTTTCTAAATTGGGTAAAGATAGTGGCTCTTCCATTGCCATTGTTGCCCCTGCCATTTCAGAAGCATTGGTGGCAACAGCTGCGGGTATTGCTGTGGCGACTTTTGCTTACTCTTTTCATTTAATTTTAAAACGAAAAGCCTATGAACTTAATGTGATGCTAGAGAGTCAATCTGATTTAATTCTTTCGCAAAAGGCTTAGTGATGTATGAATGGGATGAAGCACCTGATTTAAACATTACCCCACTTATTGATGTCATGTTGGTACTCATGGCAATTTTTATGATTACCATTCCTGTCATGCAGTATGAAGAGAAGATTAACCTTCCTGATGGTTCACAAAAAGCAGCTGTTTCAGATGCTAAGGCAGTGGTCATTCGTATTACTAAAGATTTAACCATTCACTACAAAGAAGATACCTTTACCCTAGAGAATTTCCCTGATGCGTTCAGACTCAAAACTGGTGACCTAAAAAAAGAGGAAGTAGTGTTCATCAATGCCGATAAAGCCATTGCTTATGAGCATGTGGTCTTTTTGTTAAAAGTGATTAAGCAGAGTGGGTTTAAAAAAGTTTCTTTGTTGACGCAGTAGTTTGTTAAAACCCTATTAAAAGTTACCCAATTAAACTTATAATTAAAATAGTTATACCTTATGATACTAAGTTGTTACCCTTTAGTGGTACTATGTTAAGATTGTGAAAAGGGGCTTAGATGAAAGAAAAAAAAACCATTATAACTTATGGAACATATGACATGTTGCATGAGGGGCATATGCGACTTTTAGAACGTGCAAAGGCTTTGGGTGACTATCTTATTGTGGGTGTTACAGACGAAAACTATGACCGTTCAAGAGGTAAACTAAATGTTGTTGAAAGTACTAAAAAAAGAGTAAAAGCCATTGAGGCTTTGCCATTTGTAGACAAGGTAATTGTAGAGACTTCTAAGAGCCAAAAAGCTGAAGATATGGTGAAATATGATGTTGATATTTTTGCCATTGGTGACGACTGGGTGGGGGCATTTGACTATTTAAATGAGTACACGCATGTTGAGTATTTGGCTCGTACCGAGGGGATTTCAAGTACCAAGCTAAGGGCTGAAAATTTTGACATGATAAAGCTTGGTATGGTAGGGCTAGGGCTAGGGCGTGACACTCAAGCCTTTCTTGATGAGGCGAAGTTTGTTTCTAATCTTAAGATAAACCGTATCTTTTCGCGTGATTTTTTGGCACTTAAGCAGTTTACTAAAAAAAGTGATACCATTAAGTATGGGCATGATAATTATGATGAGTTTTTAGACACAAGCATTGTGGCTGTTTACATTGATACAGCATTAGAAGACCACTATATGTTCATTAAAAAAGCACTTGAAGCAGGAAAACATGTCCTCTGTGAAAACCCTTTAGCTTTGCATAAAAATGAGTTAAAAGAGCTTTTGGGTTTGGCAAAAAAAGAGAAAGTTTTACTCCTATCAGCACTTAAAACAGCGTTTCTCCCCGCGTTTAATCAGCTTTTAAAAGAGTTGGACGATGGGGTTATTGGTGAGGTTAAAGAGGTAAGGGCGACGCGAACTTCACTCTACAAAGAGAAAGATTATCCTGAAAGTTTTATGGCACAAGGAGCGACAAATATTCTCTCTTCTTACCCCTCTTTATTGGTAAACAAAATCTTAGGTAAAAGTAAAAACATTACCTTCTTTGACCAAGGGGATGAGGGCTATGATGTCTCCAATTTAATTATTAGTAAGCATAAAGGGGGCAAGGTTGGGGTCTCTCATGTGGCGACAGGAATGAAGTCTGAAGGAGATGCTGTGATTTCTGGAACGGATGGGTATGTCTATATTCCTAGTCCGTGGTGGTTGACCAAAAAGTTTTATGTACGCTTTGAAGATGAGCATAAGTCTCAAATTTTTAACTATGAGTTTGATGGTTGTGGTTTGCGTTATATGATTGCAGAGTTTAGCTCACTCATTCAACGTGGAAAACGTAAATCTAAGATGTTAACTCCTTCAGATATGGTGGGCATTAACAGAGTGTTGTTAGAGTACAATGAGCGAAAAGAGAAAGAATTTAAAAGCAAAAAGGAAGATTAGATGATATATGAAGATTATTATATTTTTACCCCAGGCCCTGTGAAGATGTCGCAAGAGATTATGGATATTGGGGCGAAGCAAACGCCTTACTTTAGAAATTGTGAGTTTTCAGAGGTCACTTTTGCTTGTGAAAAAGGGCTACTTGAAATGGTCAACGCCCCAAAAGGTTCAAAAGTTATCTTTTTAACAGCGTCAGGAACAGCAGGTATGGAGTCGGTAGTGATGAATTTGTTGAGTAAAGATGACAATGCTTTGGTGGTGAATGGAGGAGGCTTTGGTGGTCGTTTTGTGGAGATTTGTAAAACGCATGATGTTACCCATAGAGACTTTAAAGTAGCCAATACCAATCTGTCTGATATTGAGGCGTTAGCTCCTCAAGAGGACTATAGTGCTTTGATTGTTAATGCACACGAAACATCGGTAGGGCATCTCTATGATTTAAATGCCATGGGTGCGTATGCTCAAAAAAATAATATGCTCTATATTGTTGATGCTATCTCGATGTTGGTGACCGATAAGCTAGACATGCAAGAGTCAAATATAGATGTTGTCATTGCGAGTTCTCAAAAAGGTTTGGCGTTGCCTCCTGGTTTGACAATGGTTATTTTAAATCCTAAAGCTTTGGAAAAAGTGCAAGAGATTAAGAGTTTGTATTTTAATTTTAAAGACTATTTGAGCAATGGTGAGCGAGGGCAAACGCCTTACACTCCTGCTGTGACCATTATGTTACAACTTGAAGCCAGACTCGCACAGATAAAACGTTTGGGTGGGGTTGAAAGGAGCATTGCCAATGCCAAAGCGATGTCAGAGTATTTTAGGCAGAGCATTAAAGGATTGCCATTAAAAGCATATACACCCTATATGCCCAATGCCATGACAACACTTACCCCAACAGATGGAAAGTCAGCGATGGATATTGTCAATGGCTTAGAAGAGGCTTACAAAGTAATGGTTTGTCCTAATGGTGGAGAACTAAGAGAGGTGATTTTTAGGGTTTCACACATGGGAGAGATGACGAAAGAGTATACCGATGTATTGATAGATTCTTTGTATGATTATTATAAAATTGACAGAGCCTAGATGATAGACTCAAAAGACTTAAGAAAAGCACAGTTAATTATGCTTGAAATGTTAGTAGAATTTGACCTAATTTGTAAAAAGCATAAGTTACAATATTGGCTAGACTCAGGAACACTTTTGGGGGCTGTACGTCATGGGGGCTTTATTCCTTGGGATGATGACATTGATTTGTCTATGCCTATTGAGGATTATAATCGCTTTATTGAAGTGGCTCAAAATGAACTCTCTTCAAATATCTTTTTTCAAACACGAGAGCATGACAGAGCATTTAAATTTGATTATATAAAGCTCCGTTCTAACAGAGCGTCTATTGTAGAATTTCATGAAAAAGATGAAGAGATTAATTATCATCAAGGGGTCTTTGTTGATATTTTTCCGATGTTAAGCTTAGAGAATACGCCAGAGAATAAGAAGTTTTATGAAGAGCATTTTAAAGAGCTCCGAGCTTGTTCAGCTCTCTCTTTACATACGCCCAATGGCATTGACAATCCAAAAAGAAGAACTGAATTAATAGGGATGCTTGACAAAAAACATCAAGGATGGAAGAGAGAAGATACCAAAGTCATCTACTCGGGGAAAATGCCAGATGTGGCTGCTTGGTTTGATGTTAAAGAGGTTTTTCCTCTAAAAAAGATGAAGTTTGAGGGGCTAGAATTTTTTGTGCCTAAGAATCCTCAACACTATCTAGCCGAAATTTATGCTTTTGACTTTATGGAACTACCCCCTGAAGATAAAAGGGTGGTTCATGCTTGGCAAATAGCGTTTAACAGCTAAGGAGCAATGCTAAACTTTTTGATGGTGGTTTGAGAAAAAGGAATGCCCATATTGTAGGTACTAAAAGGGATAATCCGTGTAGGCTCTATCATGAAGTTACACTCTCTTTTGATGTTGGTTGAGTCAAAATTAACAATATCTGAAAACTCTGAAATAACAAGCCGATAGACATTTTCATAGCCCATATCAGCAGGAGCTAAAAAGTCTGGCCAACAGCAAAAAAGTTTCTGTTTTATAGTATCTTTTAAGATGCTCTCACCCATAGCCGTGTCAAGGCTTACGGTGTCAATGACGGCTTTTACAAACTCTTTGTCACGCTCAAAGGTAACCGTGCCTCGGTAGTCAGTAATAAGCTCTTTGGGTAGCTGTCCTGTAACAGGCATGAGTTGAGCAAACTTTTCTCCTTGAGTATTTTTAGACATGGTTTTGGCTGCGTAACCTACACCGATTTTATGGGGGTCACATGGCAAGGGAATCATGTCATCTGCTGTAAAGGGGTTTTTTTCATCATCAATA
>JALSHP010000351.1 GCA_026982175.1 Campylobacteraceae bacterium | reverse complement strand
GTTGCCGTATCATGCACTCATTGACCAAGCACGTGAACGCTTAAAAGGTGACAAAGCCATTGGAACAACAGGTAAGGGAATTGGACCTGCTTATGGCGATAAGATTGCACGTGTCGGACACCGAATGGGTGAACTGCTTGACACAGAAAAACTCTCATCTAAAATTGTAGAATTTTTTACAGTAAACAGAGCCATTTTTGATGTTATGGAGATAGAAACACCTGTAAAAGAGACTCTTAAAGCTGAACTTGATGGCTATGCAAAAGTGTTAGTGCCACACATTACCGATACCACACAAATGATGTGGAAAATTTTAGATGAGGGTAAAAAAGTTCTTTTAGAGGGAGCTCAAGGAACAATGCTTGACATTGACCATGGAACTTACCCTTATGTGACCTCTTCAACAACGGTCAGTGCGGGAGCATGTTCGGGTTTAGGGATTAATCCTAAAGATTTAGGTAAAGTAACAGGGATTGCCAAAGCTTACTGTACGCGTGTGGGTAATGGACCTTTTCCGAGTGAAGATTTTGGGGCAGAGGGTGAGCTTTTGCGTAAAAATGGTCATGAATTTGGGACAACCACAGGGCGACCACGACGATGTGGTTGGTTTGATGCAGTTGCGATGCGACACGCTGTAAGAGTAAATGGGGTTGATCAAGTAGCACTGATGAAACTAGATGTACTTGATGGTTTTGATGAGGTTAAAGTATGTGTTGCTTATGAGATAGATGGTAAAGAGATTGACTATGTACCGTATGATTTAGAAGATGCAAAACCCATCTATAAATCGTTTGTAGGTTGGGACAAAACAGAGGGATGCCAAGTCTTTGATGAGTTACCACAAACGGCTAAAGATTACATTGAAGCATTAGAGGGTATGATAGGTACTAAAATGGGGATTATCTCCACAAGTCCTCAAAGAGATGACACAATAATTCGCTAAGGAGTGAAGATGAGACTAAAAGCAAAACAGACAGGTTATGTGGCTACTAAGATTGGAATTGATTTAGCCAATGCCGATTTTGTAACAATGCCAAAAGGTAAAGAGGCAGTGGTTGAAGCGTGTAAAATGATTATTGATGCCAATCTTGAACAAGAGAAAAAGCTTGATGCCAAAGTCGAAGAGATGCTTGATGAAAATTATGATGAAATAGAGATTCAACAAGTTAAAGAGCGTGAACTTTTCTTTATGATTAAAAAGCGTTTAGCACCAGATTTTGGGGTTATTATGAATTATGATGACCGTTACAATGAAGTATCACATTTAATTTTAGATGAGCTTTACGAGAACTATTTACTAGAGTATGAAGTCAATGACAACCAAGTGCGTAATGTTATTTTTAAAGCATTTAAAGCCTTTTCTGATGCTTATGATGCGATGGATGATATTGTCTATGAGAAGATTAAAAATATGAAAAAAGAGTATGTACCAGGGTCAGTTGAGTATGAGTTGGTTTATGAACGTCTCTATGAAGAAGAGTTGAAAAAAAGAGGAATGCTTTAATGGCGAGTAAAAACTTAAAGAAAATTTCATTGTATTTTGAAAATGGGATCTTACTTGAAGCAAAAAGTTTTGGTGCAGAGGGAACAAGCGTAGGGGAAGTGGTTTTTAACACCTCGATGACAGGTTATCAAGAGATAGTCACCGACCCTTCGTATGCTGGACAGTTTGTAACGTTTACCACCCCAGAGATTGGTAATGTAGGGTGTAATGCACAAGATATGGAGAGTAAAGGGGCTTTTTGTAAAGGGATTATTGTGCGTTCCTATCAAGATAGACCCTCTAACTTTCGATGTGAAGAGAGCCTAGATGCTTTGTTAAAAAAACATAATGTTTTAGGAATTTGTGATATAGATACCCGTTTTATTACCAAGATGCTAAGAGCTGAGGGGTCAATGGAGATGATTGTTTCAACAGAAATTCATGATAAAGATGAACTCAAAAAACTTTTAGCTGATGCGCCACGTATTGAAGATATTAATTATATTGAACAAGTGAGTACAAAAGAAGCCTATGTACACAATACAGCACGTTATTCTGAGACAAAATTTGAGTATGAAAAGCCCAATACTTCTAAAAAGATTATTGCTTTAGATTTTGGGATTAAGCGAAACATTTTAAATGAGCTTACCCACGCAGGAATGGAAGTAGAAGTTGTACCAAATGATATGGAAGCTGATATTATTATTGGACTCTATGAAGCCAAAAAGATAGATGGTGTATTTCTCTCTAATGGACCTGGGGACCCACTCATCTTAAAAAATGAGCAAAAAAAGATTAAAGCATTAATAGAGGCTAAAATCCCACTCTTTGGTATCTGTCTTGGGCATCAACTGCTCTCTATTGCCCATGGTTATGAGACCTACAAACTAAAGTTTGGTCACCATGGGGGAAATCATCCTGTGATGAATGGTCAAAATATTGTTGAAGTAACGGCTCAAAATCATAACTACAATGTACCTGAAAACATCGTAGAAGTGGCAACGGTCACGCACAAAAACTTGTTTGATAACACCATTGAGGGTTTAAAGTACAATGACTCCCCATCAATGTCCGTACAACATCACCCAGAAGCGAGTCCTGGACCTAAAGAGTCGGCGTATATCTTTGCGGAGTTTAGAGAGATGCTTTAATCCTTTTACTCAATACAACTTTTTATTTTTTAAATGGTTGTATTTGCTTTTGTAAGCCTTTTTTATCTTCTGTGCCAGTTGATGCACCGCCATGGCATAATAGGCACTATGGTTATAGCGTGTAATAACATAAAAGTTGTCTGTACCATACCAAAGTTCATCATATTTCTCTCGTTCTAGTTTAATGAGTCTAACCTCTTTTTTATATGGGAAATATCTTCTTGGTTTAATGCCAATGAGTTTTTTTCTAGGATACTTCTCTTTGTAACCTGTTTTAAAATCATTGAACCTATTGCCTTCATAATGAACCCGTGTGGCGACAGGCATCTCTTTTTCCCATCCATTCTCTTTAAAGTAATTGGCAATACTCCCTATGGCATCGGTAGCTTGTGAGATACGAATTTTTTTGTCATTGTTGAAATCTACGGCATAGTGTCGGTAGTTACTTGGCATAAATTGGGCTAGACCAATCGCCCCAGAACTTGACCCTTTAACCCTGCGAGGCTCAACTTGTTCACGGTAGCACATGCGTAGAAACTCTTGTAGTTCATATTGGTAGAATTTCTTTCGCTCACCTTTGCCAAAGGCTAGATGTGTCAAAGCATCAAAAACATAGTATCTTCCACGGTTTTTACCATAGTAGCTCTCTATGCCAATAATAGCTGTAATGTATTCAGGAGGAACGCCATAGCGTTTATGGGCTTTTTTGAGTGCTTTGGTATGTTGATGCATAAATTTTGCCCCTAAAGCAGTTTGATTGTGTTCTAAATGCATTCGTTGATAGATATCCCATGCCCCTTGGACTCGCTTCTTTTTACTTATTATTTTTTTCTTTATTACTTTTTTATTTATTACTTTTTTTGATTTTTTTTCTATTACATAAGGTTTCTCTTTGATATGCTTAAAAAGCATTTTGAGATAAGATTTGTTATAGTTAAAATCTTTATTCATCTTGTTGATAAACTTTTTTACTTCAGTTTTCTTGTTGTAATCAAGTGCAAATGAGACCTCAAAGAGAAAGAAAAAGGTACAGAAGAGTTTAAAAATAGACAAAATGACTCCTTTAATAGATATGCTATAGATGTAATATGATTAGTATATCACAATAAAACTGTTATAAAATATTATTTATTATTAGGTTTATTTTTTAAGAAAATATTTGAATTAGATTTTGCAAGAAGGCTATTTTACCGATATAATACAAAGCTATTAATTGTAAAAGGTTTACTTATGATATTGACCACCAAAGAGATAGAAGCGTTTAATGAACAAGGCTTTCTTGTGTTGCGTAACTTTTTAGCCACAGAGCAATGTTCTGCCATTTTAGATGTCGCCTTAGCCCACTTAAAACATAAGATAGAACCTATTGAGAGCGAAGTAGATTATGATATTAAGTCTAAAGAGTATCGTACTCATGTGCGTGATTACGCTAGTTTAGAAGCCAAAGAGGTCTCAACTGTTAGGCGTTTGCGTCAAGTCTATGAGCGTGATATACTCTTTAAGGAGTGGATGGAAAATGAAAAAATTCGTCCTGTTTTAAAACAACTTTTGAAAGATGAAGTAGTTATTACCACAGCCCATCATAACTCCATTATGACCAAAATGCCTGTGAGTAGCAAAGAGACCTCTTGGCATCAAGACAGACGCTATTGGTCATACAGTGATGACAACTTAATAAGTGTTTGGTTGGCATTGGGAGAAGAAAACAGTGAGAATGGGGTCTTAGAGTTTATTCCTAAGAGCCATAAAATGTATTTTGATGAAGAACAGTTTGATGAGAAAGAGTATTTTTCATTAACAAATAAAAAAAATCTCTCACTTATAGAGAGAAAAAAAAGTTTCTCTTTAAATAAAGGGGATGTGGTACTATTTCATTGTAAATTACTACACCGAGCCAATAAAAACAGCACTTTAAAACCTAAAATATCATTTGTTTACACGGTGAAAGGAAAAAGAACAGAAGCTCTAAAAGGGAGTCGTTCTGCCGAATTTCCAGAGATATTATTAGATTAGTCTTGACAAATTTAGCTAGATGAGGTATAAATCGTTCACTTTAGGTTATGTTATACATAATCTATAAACATTTTTAATGTACAATGCGACATTAAAAAATTAAACTTTTAAGGAACAAACAATATGGCTAAATATATTGACTTAACACAAGATAACTTTGATGCAACAATCGCTGAAGGCGTAACAATGGTAGACTTCTGGGCTCCATGGTGTGGACCTTGTAGAATGATTGCTCCAGTAGTTGAAGAACTTGCTGAAGATTTTGACGGAAAAGCAAAAATTTGTAAAGTAAACACAGATGAGCAACAAGAGATTTCTGTAAAATATGGAATTCGTTCAATCCCTGCTATTCTTTTCTTCAAAGATGGAGAGTTAGTAGACCAAGTAGTGGGTGCAGCTTCTAAAGATGCATTTGCTGATAAAATCAACGCTCAACTAGCGTAATTTTCCCCTTATTCTCACACAGCTTGTGTGAGAATCTTTCTTCTATTTTTTACAAAAATATTCTTTTACACAAAACTTTTATAAAAACTAACTACAATTATGGTTAATATTTAAACTCTATAATTCAAGGAATAAATTATGCTAGATTGTGCAATTATTGGTGGGGGACCTGCAGGTCTTACAGCTGGGCTTTACGCGACACGTGGGGGTTTGCAAAAAGTAACCCTTTTTGATGCAGGAGTACTGGGTGGACAAATTACCAAGAGTTCAGAGATTGAAAACTATCCTGGTTTTTTTGACAACACAAAAACAGGCTTAGATTTTATGGAATCATGGCAAAAACAGTGTTTTGCTTTTGGCTTAAAACATGAGTACAAAAAAGTAGCAAGGGTCGAAAAAGTAGAAGAACATTTTAAAGTCATTTTTGATAATGGTGAAGCCATTGAAGCGATGACTGTTATTGTTGCTACAGGTTCAACGCCAAGAAGAGCAGGATTTAAAGGGGAAGATGAATTCTTTGGAAAAGGGGTGAGTACTTGTGCCACATGTGATGGGTTTTTCTACAAAGACAAACCTGTAACCGTGTTGGGTGGAGGTGACACAGCTTTAGAAGAGGCATTTTTCCTCTCAAATATCTGTTCCGATGTCTATGTTGTCCATAGAAGAGATGAATTTAAAGCCGCTCCTCCAACGCTTGATAGAGCGATGCGAAAAGAGAACATTCACCTCATTACCAATTCAGTCATAGATGAAGCCTATGGTGGCATGATGGGGCTTGATGGGGTCAAAATTAAAAATACCCAAACCGATGAAATTACTGACATGGCAAACACAGGGCTTTTTGTATTTGTAGGACTCAATGTCAACAATGGCGTACTCAAAGATGAAAATGGTGACTTTATTTGTGAGATGAATGAACAAGGTCAAGTGGTGGTAGATTTAAAAATGAACACCTCACTTAAAGGGCTTTTTGTGGCAGGTGACTTACGCATAGACGCTCCTAAACAAGTAGTCTCTGCTGCTGGTGATGGCTCAATAGCAGCTCTTCAAGTTATTTCTTATTTGCAAGAGATGCAGTAAGATTGAAATAGCTGCTTCAATTAAAAAGGATTACTCTCTTCATTTTGAATAAATGTTTCTATATTAGGATTCATTTCTTCTTGTGGAGTATTAGGCTCTGCTACCTCATCTAAGGGTATTGTTTGGGCAATGGGGTAGTTCTCTATCTCTTGGAGTGGAATAATCTCTCCCTCTCCTTCAAATTTTTCTTCTGAAATATCCCCTTCTAAAAGTCGTCTATCTAGCTCTTCCCGTGAGATATATTCTGCACCTTCTATATGTGGCGTGGTTTGATTGCTCTCATTATGCTCTTTTGAAATTGGGGAGGTAGTGCTGCTTTGCGTATCTTGTGTTCTACTTGAAAGTGGAGGGTGGGGCATGGTTTGCTGGACCTTAACAACAATCTTTTTCTTCTCAATCTCCTCTTTTTCTTTTTGAAATATTCCATAAGCATAATATGCTAATCCGAGGAATATACTAATTAGAACAAGTAATATTGTAGTAAAAATTGAGATTTTCATATTTTATGTTCCTTCTTGTTAATAAAAAACTATTAATCAAAGTTTACTCTTAAAAAGCTGATTTAAACTTGAAAAAATCTATTTTTAAATGTTGGTTCAAAGTTAAATCCAAATGAAAGACGCTGCTGAATGCCTCCTCTTGCTGTAAGGTCAACAACTACGCCTAAGTTTTTAGTATTAATATTTTGCTCAATGGTTGTGAAAATTTCATGAGCAATATCTTCTGCGTAAAAATTTTTTGAGCGTAATGAAGTAATGTACTTTTTAAAATCTAGCAAATCAAAACTCTCGCCCACACTTTCAAACTGAACATGAAGTACACCACGGTAGGGTTGTCCACTTTGAGCTAAGAAGAGCAGTTCGGGAGAGCTAAAAGTGACTTTTGTCTCTTTTTGGATGGTTATTTTTTTGAGCTTCATTGTTTAGCCCTCTCTTTTGGGGTTTAAATTGTGGTTCATGAAACGATGCTCTTTTATTTTTTGGTACTTCTCTTCTTCCTTGGCATAAAAAAAACTGGGGTGAATGCTAATGTTTCCTCTAGGGTAAAAAAGCCCAATAACCTCCAAATATTTAGGTTGCATGAGTGCCACTAAATCTTTGCCAATTTTATTGACCACCTCTTCATGAAACTCACCATTGTTAATGAATGAAAAAAGATAAAGTTTTAAAGATTTACTTTCAACCATATTGATATGAGGAATATAGTTGATGATAAGTGTTCCAAAGTCAGGTTGGTTGGTGATGGGGCAGAGTGAAGTGAACTCATCAGCATTGAGGGTGACCCAATAGTCATTTTGTGGGTGAGCATTCTCAAAGGTCTCTAAAAGTTTAGGATTGTATTCATAGCTATAATTCGTAATCTTTGAGCCTAAGTTTGTTAGTTCTGCTTTATGGTGCGTTGGCATTTTGTTCCTTTATATGCATATTTTAACATACTTCTAAGAGTTTTAATGAACTAAAGAGTATACTTCACTTTATGCAAAGAGTAAAGTTATTTTTAATAAAACTTATTGTTATTTTTTATGTGACTTCCTCTTTTTTAAGTGCAACACACTTTCATGCTGATGGCTTAGAACATAATGACTGTAAAGTCTGTATTGTTCATAAAAATCTAAACATTGGTGATGCACCAGAAGTTCAACTCATCTCTTTGGATTGTTGTCCTCATAGCTTGGTTATTTATACACAAGCAAAGCCATACACCTTTATCTTACGCAAAGGCTTCAACGCCAACGCTCCTCCTTTTTTCTCTTAATATATAAAAATTAAAACAACCACAACTATTATAAAAATATATTTAACGGAGAAAATATGCAAAAAACTATAATTCTCTCATTGGCACTTAGCACACTACTGCTACAAGCCGATGAGTTAGCCGATTTAAAAGAGCGAGTTGCTTCACTTGAAAAAGTAGAAAAAGCTCAAAAAAAATCAAAACTAGAACAAGCACTACATAAAAGCAACAGCTTTAACCAAAAAAGTTTTATACCAGATATATCACTTATTTTAAGTGGTTCAGTGATTAGTAGAAACATTAAAAACTCAGACTATGAGGGTTATGGGATTGATGGCTTTGTGAATAGTAGCGATGAGATACTTTTTAACAAAGATAGAGGATTTAACTTTAACTATGCCGAGTTTGGAATGCACTCTGATGTTGGCCCTTATTTTGAAGCTGATGCTATTTTTCATCTGCGTAGTAATGATTTTGAGATTGAAGAGGCATATATTACGAGTAAAAAATTACCTGCTAATTTACAGCTAAAAGCAGGTCGTTTTAGAAGTAGCTTTGGACGCATGAACAGAATTCATGCTCATGCTCAACACTTTATGGCACAGCCTTTGGTTTATGAAGCGATGATAGGTGTAGATGGACTTAAAGATGCTGGGCTATCTTTGCAATGGGTTGCTCCAACCGACAACTATTTGATGTTAGGAGCAGAAGCATTACAAGGGACAAATGAGCTTAGTTTTGGTTACCCTGAAAATAATAACCTTTATGTAGGTTACTTAAAAAGTGGTTTTGACTTAAGTGACAATGACACGTTATTAGTCGGAGGAAGCATTGCCCAAGGAAAAACTGTGAACAATCAAAACAGTAAACTTTACAATGCTGAATTGACCCTAAAGCATACCATTGACAGCTATAGTTCTTTGTCATGGCAGAGTGAATATTTGTATCGTGACAAAGAGGCACAGAAACAAGCTGGATATTACACACAACTGCTTTATGCACCCAACAGTAATTGGGAGTTTGGAGGACGCTATGATGCACTCAATAAAAACGCTAAAGATGCATCTGATGATTTAAAAAAATACTCTGCTATTGTGCAGTATAAAGCATTTGAGTTCACTAAAATACGACTGCAATATACGCATGACAAATCAAAATCTTTTGGGGGTCATCGAAAAACAGAAGATATGATAGGCTTAGAATTTTTAGTTGAAACAGGTGCTCATGGCGCTCACGCATTTTAAAATATAAGGATTAAAAAATGAAAAAAATATTATTACTAACAACACTCTTAAGCACAGCTATTTTTGCCCAAGTAAAAGTAGCAACAACTTACAACTATTTAGCCAAAGTAACTAAGGCTATTGGAGGAGATGAGGTTAAAATTGACTTACTATCAAGCCCAAAATTTGACCCACACTTTATTATCCCTAAACCCTCTCTCATAGGGAAACTTCGTCGTGAAGATTTGCTCATCATCAATGGGGGGCAGTTAGAGATTGGTTGGTTACCACCTCTTCTAAAAAGTGCCAATAACGCTAAAATCAACATAGGAGGCAGTGGTTTCCTTGATGTGAGTGGAGCAGTAGAGATGATAGACAAACCCGTAACCGTATCACGAGCCTATGGTGATATTCACCCCGACGGAAACCCTCACTTTGCGACAGATATTCACAATATTATCCCCATTGCTGAGCTAATTTCGATGAAGCTCTCTTTGCTTGACCCAAGTAACAAAAGCATCTATGAGAAAAATTTTGAAGCCTTTAAAAGCAAAATGGAGAATTTAGCCAACAGTTTATCGACTAAATACAAAAGTTGTCAAGGT
>JALSHP010000350.1 GCA_026982175.1 Campylobacteraceae bacterium | reverse complement strand
CCCTCTTGAAAAATAACATCAACATTTAAAGCTTCATCAACAATAAAATAAACCTTATCAGCCCCTAATAAATCTCCTAAAGCAGATTTATTAGCATCAAAATATTTCACCTCTTCCAAGTTTTTTGAAATTTTTTGAAGTTCTGTCTCTTCTTTGTTCATATTAGACAAAGATTTAGCCATAAAAATACTCATGTCCAAAATAAGCAAGACAGAAATCGCCATGATAACTTTTTGTTTGGTAGGAATGTTTTGCGTAGCAGGTGCTGCTTCTTGCAGTTTTTTCTCTATATTTTTATAGAAGTCTGATTTTTTGATTTTTTCTATTAGTTTTTTTAGCCAGTCAGTCATGGGTTATGTATCCTTATTTCTCTATGATAGTTTACTTTTGATTTTCTTTAACTTGATGAATGAACTGTACTATCTCATCTTTTAATTTTGAATTACCAAAATCCAATATATTTTCATCCGATAGAGTATTAGTAATTTTCTTTACATATCTTGTGTTTTTTTCCGAACTAATACCCTTAAATAGTTCTCTATCATTATCAGTTAGAGGAATAAGTTTGAAATTTTTCAACTTAACAAGACCATAATACAAATGACCAACATGTAATTCAATACTTAAATATAAGTTATTAAAAAACTTACAATCAAAAAAAACACCAAAATGTTTTGGTTTATATTTAGTTTTAGAATACAGATTTATACATTTTTTTTCATCAAAAACTCTATCCTTATCTACATTTCCCACTTCTTTAGTAACACTTGTGAACTCTTTTCCTAAACTAATTTCAATGTCTTCAAAAAAACGATTTAAAACTTTTCCTTTAATATGATTCATTTTTTTGTCTAACAATAATGCATTTTTTAAATGCTTATTAGACTTCAATAATTCTTCTTCAATACTCACAACATTCCCCTTGTATTTATTTGTAACTTTTTTTACAATATTTTTATAATCCTCTAAAGCCACATTTAAATTGGTAATATTTTTGACTTCATTTTGACAAGCATTTAGCCAATCCAATATATGTTCTTGAAAAGAGATTCTTTCAATATCTATACCCTTAGTACTAGCTTGAGAAGCATCTTTCCCATCTTTAGTTAAATAATACATACAAATTTTTTGTTCATTTAATTCTTTTTGCAAAGATTCAAAGTAATCAAAAATTTGATTTTTTAAATCCCTTGCATTAACTTTCATCTCTATCCCAATTAAATAATTTTCACTTTTAATTGTAAAATCAATTCGTCTATTTTTATTAGTTTGCTCTTCAACATTAACTTCAAGAACTTTTCCAAAATCCTTAAGTCTTATATTCAAAACTTTTTCAATAAATAAATTTAAAAACAAATCATTTTGATAATGTAATCCATTAGGATTAATTAATGAATAAATCACATTTGAATGCATACCCACTTCATGAGAAGCCTTACGCACAACATTAACCATGTTATAGTCATTTAATCCTCGCATTTTTTGTGCTTCTTGTTTGATTAAAATGTCTTCTATTAATTGAAAGAGTTCTATATACTTGTTATCCACGCCTATCCTTCTTCATCTCTTTAAAGTTTATCATTGAGCAACTAAGCCTTTCGGCGAAAACACAATTTTATACAAGTTTGGTTTTATCGTGCAATAGCAATTGCACCCTACGGATTTTTTATCAATTCAAGGTTATCTATAAATCTAAAGTCTTTTATGTTGTAGGTAAAAAGTTTATAGCCCTTGACTAAAGCTGTTGAGGCAATCAAACTATCGGGAATATCTAAATTATAGCTAACCCCATGAGATTTAGGGACTAAACATATATTGGTATCAAGTAGGACTACTTCCATGCTTTTTCTCTAATCGACTCTTGTGAAATATCTCTTCCCTCCCACATTCCAGAGAATTCAGATAGAGGAGTTTTTTTAGGTTCTTTGGCTGTGATTTTTCTGTAAGTTATAATCTCTAATCCCTCGTTGGTAAAACGATTTAAGAGCCACAATAATTTATCAAAAAGTTGTTCATTTTGAATATTTAGCGTAATTGTCATTTTAACTCCTCTTTTTTATTTATTATATCGAAAAAAGCTCATTAAGCCTTTCCTCCCAATAAAACATCACCCCCCAGTCTCATAAAAAGCACGTTTGGAAATTTCTCTGTCTTCTAACTCCTCTTCGCTCCATCTGTTCTCTTTGGGTTTGTCTTTTAGCACTTGTCCTAAAACAGCAGCAGCACCCTCAATGTCACCAGCTTTGACAGCTTCGGCGATGCTCATCGCTTCATCAAAATACAAGCATGGAATCAAGTTACCCTCAGCTGTCAAACGAATACGGTTACAAGATTCACAAAAGTCATGCTTATGAGGGTCAATGAGTCCAAACTCATACTCGCCATCAAGTAGGTAGTTAAATGATGGACTCGCCCCCTCTCTTCCTAAGGCTTTAATGGTGTGTTTCTCTTTGACTTTTTCTAAAATCTCTCGTCCATGCATTCCTTCTATGGCACTTGATGCATGTTCATTTTCCATGTATTCGATGAAACGTATTTTAATGTTTCGCTCACGACAAAAGTTCATGACATCTAAAATCTCGACATCATTAATGCCCTTTAACGGCACCATGTTTATCTTAACCCCTAAGCCAACTTCTAAAGCCTTGTCTATGCCTTTTAAGACACCATCGAGTACATCTTTTCCTACTATCTTGGACTTCACATCTTTTTTAAGTGAATCAAGTGAAATATTGAGCCGTTTAAGTCCTGCATCTTTGAGCCGTTGGGCTACTTGGTCTAACATGAACGCATTGGTAGTGAGTGCCAAATCAATGTCTGGTTTATAGTCGTGAATCATCTTAATAAAACTGTCAAGGTCTTGACGGAGCAAAGGTTCTCCACCTGTGAGGCGAATTTTTGTCACCCCACCGTCAATGGCAACTTTGACAAAAACAAAAAGCTCTTCAAAAGTAAGTAAGTTCTCTTTTGGAACCCATGAAAAAGGCTTTTCAGGCATACAGTATTGACATCTAAAGTTACAACGTTCAGTGAGTGAAATTCTGAGGTAATCTACGGTTCGTCCGTGTCCATCTATAAGCATGGTTTATTCCCTATATAAGTTTTTCTTAGAGTAGCTAAAAGTTGGTAAAGGGGTGATGAGACTTTAGACGTGTAGTCAAGAGACTACACGCTATAGGAGATTAATGTAAATCTCTCCAGTGAAATTTCTTCCAGAAGTACGCTAAAAGTGTAAAGATTAAGAAGAAACCAATTACCCAAGGTGCTACTATTTCACGTGCAGGTTTACTTGGGTCACCAATATCACTAAGATACTCATGTACCTTTTCATATCCTGCTTCACTAAGTCCTACTCTAGGCATGGATGTTCCTGCTAATTGTGTTTGTGGGTCTTCTATGAATGTCTCCATGAAATGCTCTGACCTTGCTCTGATTATCATAGACAAATCTGGTGGGAGTTTCCCTAAGTAGTCCGCTAACATCGCTTGTTCTTCTGCCACTTTTTGTGCATATTTCATCGCTTCAATGTCATGACCTGTCTTAATGTTCTCTTTGGTCTTAGGTGTGTCACCCAATTGGGTCACTTTGTCATAACGCATCGCATGACAACGTACACACGCTTCCATAAACGCTTGTTTTGCCGTTGGCTCTGCCCCTTTTTTGGCTTTCAAGTAGGCAACAATGTCCACAATCTGCTGTGAATTTAATGCCCCTTTAATTGAACCCATTGGGTGAGTTGAGGTATCACTGTATTTATGGTCAACATTTGATGCCATCGCAGGGTCTTTAAGCAGTGCAACAAGATACTTCTTGTCATACAACGATCCTGCATGGTCAAGGTTAGGTGGAATAACCCCACCCATGTTCATGCCCATTCCATTGTGACACCCTGTACAGTTGCTAGTAAATTCTGTCTCACCTTGAGCAACATTTCCTTTTAGTTGAGCTGTCTCAACTACCTCTTTCCAAAAGTTTGCTTTTTTAGTTTGTTGTGCTTTTGCTTTTACCAACTTCTCTTCCAAAGAAGATTTAAGTGTAGCATTCTCCTCTGTTGAGAGTTTAAACTCCAAATCAGAAACAGCAACCTCTAACGCTTTAGCCTCTGTTGTTCCATCATAAGTAAAACCGTGAGACTCAATGTGAATCTCCTCGCCTTTGGCATCCACTTTTTTGTGCATCTCGTGATGAGCAAATGGTTCAACTCCCCAATAGAGTAGTCCTGTGAAGAATGCAACAACTGCAAATATCTGTAATTCTTTATTCATCCCCTACTCCTCAATCTTTTTTTCTAACTTGGTAATGAATGGCAATGCCACCCACAACACAAAGAACATCACCGCTGCAATAAACCCAATGGTATTCCAAATACCTTGTGGAGGTAATTTCCCCATAAATGTCAAGACAAGCACATCAAGTAATAATGCCCAGAACCAAAACTTAAATAATCCTCTTCTTGAAGCAGGTGCGACATTGGGACTTCTGTCAAGGAACGGAAGTGCCAAGAAAATTACTTGTGCTATACCAAATGCAATTAAGCCCAAATCTGTTGGGAATGGACGTAAAATCTCATAAGACCATAAGAAGTACCATTCAGGGTAAATATGTGCAGGGGTTTTAAGTCCATCTGCTGGGTCAAAGTTGACAGGGTCCATTGCAAATTCAAAGTTGTAAAAGACCAAATAGAAGAAGAGAATAAAATAGATACCCATAATAAACACATCTTTAGACAAGAAAACAGGGTGGAAAGGAATCACTTGTGACTCTTTTTTCTTACCTTCTTTCCAAAGTTTGGCAGAGGCTTCAAAATCAATCTCTTCACCATCTTGGTTATTAACGTGTGGTAGTCTAAGCGTTGCAAAGTGAAACCCAATTCCCCCAATAATAACCAACGGTAAAAGTAAAACATGCAACATAAAGAAACGCCCTAAAAAGGCTTGTGCAGGGACGTAATCTCCACGAATCCACTCAACAAATCCAGTCGCTTCTAGTGAACCACCTGCAAAAAGATTGGTAATAACCATTCCTGCCCAGTAACTCATCTGTCCCCATGGTAACATATAGCCAGAGAAAGCTTCTGCTGAAAAGAGTACAAAAAGTAACATTCCAGAGAGCCAAATCATCTCACGACCTCGCTTATATGAGCCGTAGTAGATGCCCGTAAAGAGGTGAATGTAAATAATTAGAAAGACCAAAGAAGCACCCACACCATGAATGTGTCGCCACAACCAACCATAACCAACTTCTGTCATAATGGTGTAGTTTACTGAATCAAATGCCCCCTCAACTGTTGGTACATAGTACATTAACAAGAATATTCCTGAAATGACCAACATCCCAAAGGTCGCTGCTAAAATCATCCCCATTGCCCATAAGAAGTTAATGTTTTTAGGAATCCAATACTCGATATTTAAAACTTTCATCACCGTTGTAATGGCGAGTCTATCGTCTAACCACTGCTTAGAGAAAGGTTTAGCCTTTTCATCAAATTTTGCCATCTTCTCCCCCTAGACTTTACGTGTTAGCTTATCTGCCAACATCTTATTATACTCAGTCCCTTTTTCGCCAAGCACCAACTTTGTACCCTCAATTCTAAAAGGAGGAATATCTAAGGGAAATGATGGTGGTAATCCAGGAAGGTTAATCCCAGAGACATCAAATTTTCCACCATGACAAGCACAATTGAACATTTTATCGCTACTATTATAAGCAGGAATACACCCTAAATGAGTACATAATCCAACAGTTATAAGGTATCGGTCAGAACCAATTACCACATCTCTGTCATGATAAGGCATATCATCTGTTTTTTTCAAAACAAAAATAGGTTTACCTCGCCACTTCTCTGTTACTAACTCACCTGCTTTGGCTTCACTTAAATCAATGGTTGTAAAACCAGCAGCTTTAACACTTGGTAGTGGCTCCCATGTACGTTTAGCAGCATAAAGCCCACCAACAGCACCAAGGGCAGTAAAACCACCCAAAGCCATTCCCATAAAGTTACGTCTTGTACTCATACCTTTCCTTTTTCCTCTTGTTTTCCCTCAAAAAGAGTCGATTAAACTCACACTCTCTTATATTGAAGCTATTTTTAATTATAAGTAAAAATAAATTAAGTAGCAATAAAAACTTATAGATTTCATCAAATTTTTTGACTATTCTCATACTTCATTGCTAACTTTACATATATTTCACTCACTAAAAGATAAGAAAAAATAATTTTACATCATACAACTTATAATTAATAGAGATTATTATATCCTAATCTAATATCTATTGGAGTTACCTTAATGAAATTCATGAAATTATTGTTATTATTCTCTCTACTCATCTCTTTTGTCTATGCAGGAGAGAGTGACATTGAAGAGAAATTGGGAACAACTGTTCCCCTTGATTTAAAGTTTATTGATGATGAGGGAGAGACAAAAACCTTAAAAGAGCTAATGGATGGGAAACCCACACTCTTAACCCTAAATTACTTTACCTGTTCAGGTATTTGTACCACTGAACTTAGTGAATTAGCCAATACCCTCTCTAAAGTTAAATTAAAAGAGGGAACAGACTATCAAGTGGTCACGGTTAGTTTTGCCGAATATGAATCAGCAGGGTTAGCAAAACATAAACGAAATACCATTTTAAGTTCTATCACTCGCCCTTTTGAACGTGATGCTTGGAAATTTGTTATTGGTACAAAAGGAAGTTCTAAAGTCCTAGCCGATGCTGTTGGTTTTCATTTTAAAAAGAGTGGTTTGTCGTCAACACGAATGGAGTTTGCCCACGGTACAGCTGTCATTACCCTCTCAAAAGAGGGAAAAGTAACCCGTTATCTTAAAGGCGTTCGCCAACTACCTCTTGACATTCAAATGGCAGTTTTAGATGCCCAAGAGGGAAAAGTGTCAGCCTCCATTGTTAAAAAATCAGATGCTTGTAGTTCATTTAGCCCTATCTCTGAAAAAGTTGCGCCTACAGAGATGATTATTGGAGCGTTTTTAACACTTTTTAGTATAGGACTTTTCTTATTTTTAAGAAGAGCCAATAAAAAGAGTAAAGAAGGCTTGAGTAAAGAGGAGTATTACAGACTTCAAGAGGAAGAAGAGAGACAGAGAAAAGAGGCAAATAACAAAGAGTAGATAATATAATCTACTCTTTCTTAGCTCTAAGCTAAATTAAACAAACCTTATTCAATAGGTGAAAGTAGTAAAGGATTAATAACCAAATTTCTTACAGGGTGTGCATGATCTTCATCAAAGACATTGTCTTCTAACCACGTTTTAACTGTTGTAATATTAACTTTTGCAATCTTAGGACGGACATTCCAAGTTACTTGATAAGGAGAAGCTTTTTCATTATAATCAGGACCTGTTGTTGAACCTTCATACTGTACAGCTTTACCTGTATCGCTAGGGATATAAGGTGCTTGATGAAAATTACCTACTGTTCCATCTCCTGTTATGGCTGTTAAGTGTACAAAATCAAGTGCTGTTTTATCATTTACAAGAACATATACTTGTGTTTCTACACGTAATAACGGTTGTATTCCTTCTGATGCACCTGTTAAACATGTTCCAAGTCCATTACCCAAGGTTGCACTAGGATTTGAGGCATAAGCATAATGTACTTCAATCGTATCACCTGAATATAAAGGGTTATGTGCATCTGGGATTTCAGCATGGGCTAACTCTGCGGCTGTTAATGTACCTGAATATTTATAACCTGATCCATATCCTTCTCCATTACCATTTCCAGCGTAAGTCGTAAATTCTCCACCTTTATGTTCTGCACTCTTATGAAAATGAATATCACAAAGATTCATCTCGCTGAAAGGTGGTGCAGTTATTGTGTCAATAGTATTCTTTCCTGTTTTAGAATCTATATCTCTAGGAGCTTGTGCCCCTTCACTTCCATTTAAACTATTGGCTAATGCTTCGCGTTGTGCAGCAATAACTTCATCTGACACTTGAGTACTATGAGTGGCATTATTTTCAGTCTCATTATTTTCACTAGGATTATCTGTACCATTACCACATCCTGATAATGTTAAGATACTGATGGTGGCTAAACTCAAAAGAGACGTTTTTACATTGTACTTCATAATTGTATTTCATATTTATTCCCTATATAGTTATGTTACATAATTATACAAGGTTTTATCAATTCTTAACTATATATAAATCATCTAAATTAATATTGTTTACGTAGTGACTCTTTTAGTAACTTATGAACACTTTTTGCTATTTCGCCTTCTGAGCCATCTTGATATAGATATGCAAAATCTCCAAAGCAGCAGGGGTCACGCCTGAAATTTCTGAAGCGTTAAAGAGTGTTGGTGGCGTAATTTTTGTTAATTTTTCTACAATCTCATTAGATAAGCCAGAAACCTTAGAAAAGTCAAAACCTTGTGGAATTTTAACTTTAAGCATGTCTTGCATTTTATCAACCTGTTTTTGTTGCTTTTCAATATAGCGTGAGTATTTAGCCTCTATGAGTAGTTGCTCCATTACATCGTCATCATATTGTGTAAAGTGAGGAACGAGTGCTAAAATTTTATCTGTTGTCATTGAGGCACGACCTAAAAGATCAAGCAGACAAATTTTATCATTAATTTTCTCTTCACCCAATGAGAGCAATTGCTCTATAAAAGCTTTGTTTGGTGTAACAAAATTTTCTCTTAAATAGGCTAATGCTTCGTCAATGGCACTATCTTTTGCCGTTACTTTTGCAAGGTAAGCATCATCTAAAAGTCCCAATACTGCTCCATATTTGTACAAACGTCTATCAGCATTATCTTCTCGTAACAACAATCTGTACTCCGAACGGCTTGTGAACATTCGGTATGGCTCTTTGGTTCCTTTGGTAACTAAATCGTCTATGAGTACACCAATATAGGCTTCATGACGACCTAAGATTAATGGCTCTTTTCCTTGAACTGCTAAAGCGGCGTTTATTCCTGCCATTAACCCTTGGGCTGCTGCCTCTTCATAACCTGTTGTTCCGTTGATTTGACCTGCACAGTAAAGCCCCTCTACTTTCTTCGTTTCAAGCGTATGTTTTAGTTCAGTTGGTTGCACATAATCATACTCAATCGCATAACCATAACGGACTATTTTTGCATTTTCAAATCCTGAGATGGAGCGTATCATCTCTAGTTGTACATCCGTTGGTAGTGAAGTACTCATGCCGTTGATGTAATATTCATTGGCTTCCATGGTTTGAGGTTCAACAAAAATCTGATGCCGTGGTCGGTCACGAAATCGGCTGATTTTGTCTTCGATACTTGGGCAATATCGTGGACCCATTCCTGCGATTTGTCCTGAAAACATAGGAGCTCGGTAGAAATTGGACTCAATAATCTCATGTGTCGTCTCATTGGTGTAGGTCACATGACAAGGAAGTTGTGTAGGATTAAATGTTTTTCTATCCGTTCTAAAAGAAAAAGGAATAGGCTTCTCATCGCCTCCTTGTTTCTCCATGACTGAGAAGTCAATGCTTGTACCATCAAGTCTGGCACAAGTTCCCGTTTTGAGACGACCTATCTCAATGCCTAAAGACTTCAGATATTCAGCCAACTCCACCGAAGCAAACTCCCCTTGTCGTCCTGCTGTCTGCTGTTTTTCACCAATGTGAATGAGACCGTTTAAAAAAGTACCAGAAGCGATGATAACTTTAGGGGCTAAGTAACGGTTTCCCAGTTGTGTCTCCACACCTGCTACTTTGCCATCTTCAATAATTAAAGCTTCAACTATTTCTTGTTTTACGTCAAGATTTGGGGTGTTGAGTACC
>JALSHP010000349.1 GCA_026982175.1 Campylobacteraceae bacterium | reverse complement strand
TATTGAGAAAATTCATTAATCAGCCTCATTTAATTCTGCTTTTTCTTGAGCAAATGCTTGTGCAGAGATAAGTGTGTTTTGTAATAACATCGCAATGGTCATAGGACCTACTCCTCCAGGAACAGGAGTGATGTAAGAACATTTAGAAGAGACTTTTTCAAAATCGACATCACCTACTAAGCGACCATCGTCTAAACGATTAATCCCTATGTCAATGACAATCGCACCCTCTTTAACCATATCTTCTTTAATGAGACTAGGTACACCCACGCCTACAATAACAATGTCAGCATTAAGGGTATGTTGCTTTAAATCTTTGGTATAAATATGTGTTATAGTAACGGTTGCATTTTTATTTAACAGTAGTGATGCCATAGGTTTTCCAACAATGTTAGAAGCTCCAACCACCACCACATCTTTTCCCTCAAGCTCTATGTTATACTCTTCAAACATCTTCATAACACCTAAAGGAGTACACGCCACAAAACTCTCTAAATTAGAAACCATACGCCCTACATTATAAGCATGAAAACCATCCACATCTTTTTTAGGGTCAATCACTTCTAAAATTTTATTGGTATCAATATGAGAGGGGAGTGGTAACTGCACTAAAATCCCATGAATATGAGGGTTATTGTTCATCATGGTAATAATGGCAATAATTTCATCTTGTGTAATGGTATCGGGCATTTTATGGGCGATGGAGTAAAAGCCTACATTTTTACACGCTTTCTCTTTCATGCTCACATAGGCATGACTCGCAGGGTCATCACCCACAATTACAACAGCTAAACCAGGAACCATTCCCTGCTCTGTTTTTAAAACTTCTACTTCAGACTTTACAAAGTCTTGCACTTTTTTAGATAAAGATTTTCCATCGATAAGTTGCATTTTTCCACTTTAAACTAATTTTTGGCTATTATATCGAAAAATCTATTTTAGAGAGGTAATCTTTATTGTGAAACACTTAATCTTCTTAACCCTACTCTTCTTTTTTTCTTACGCTTCCCAAGAGGATGAGAACTTAACTATTGAGACTTCTGAGAGCTTTCTCTCATCGGTTGAGTATGGTCGAATGCTCTATAAAAACCCACGTGGTATCTCCTGTTCTCAATGTCATGGAAAAACAGGAAAAGGGGGTCAAAAAATTGCCAAATACTATGATAAGAAGAAAAATCCAAAACTCTTAAAAGGGGTCAATATTACGGATTACTCACTTAAAGATTTAAAAATGAGTTTACGTAATGAGTACAGAGAGCATAAAAAAAGAAAACGCCATAAGATTATGCCCATGTACTATTTGACAGAAGAAGAAATTCAAGCTATTTTTGACTATTTACAATACTCCAATAAGCAAGAAAATTAAACTTTACAAAAAGCTTCTATCTATCTTGTTTATAGAGAAACTCAATACTAGAAGTATTGGGTGGCTGAATAATAATATCGGTCTCAAATCTATTGGAATGTTCAACCCTTACTTTAACACCATTTAAACCATCTCGATGCAGATAGAGTACTGAAACATTTTTTGAGACTTTTTTCCCAATTTCTATGGAGAGTTGTTGTTGTGCGTCCTCTCCTAAAAGAAGATGGTCAACGTCTATGCCTAAACTTTTAATTAACCCTTTAGCAAAAACCCCACCTAAAAGGGTATAGGCTTCTGCCCCTCTTCCTGAACTAGAACCTGTTCCATCAAATAAGATGAGAGAGAGTATCTCTTGTTGGGTCAAATATGGCTCTGAATTAAAATTAATAATAGGGGCATCACTTGTTCCTGAAATAAAGACATGCACATTATATTCATCTTTTGTATAGTTAGCTTTAATGTCTAAAAGTGGTTTTTTAATATCTCCTGTAAAGTAAAGATGACTCTCATCTAGTGTAAAGACTTTATTTTCTAAAAGATACTCTCCTTTTGTAATGGTGGTTGTTCCTGTCACCAACATCTCTTGGTTATAGTTTTTTAAGATAGAGAGTTGGTTTAAAAACTCTACATTGATATTTTCAGCAATATATTTTAAAGGTTTTTTACTATTAATTTTAAGATAGAGTTTAAAGTTATTGAGCAGAGACTCTTTTTGCTTAATCATCTCTTCTACAATAACAATATCGTTATCTTCTACAATCTGTGAACCTGCTACTTCATAGGTAATGGTATCACCTAAAATATCTATGTTTCCTTCAATATTAAATTTATCTCTATTGATTTTAAGATTTAAATCTAAGTCAGCTATGAGGGCATAATCTTTAGTGGTTAAGCTATACTTATGAGAATTAACAGAAAAATCTCCTTGTAGGCTATCAAGATTAAAGTCTCCTGCAACTTTTATCTTTTCGTTAATCCAAAGTTCTTTCAGCGACACTAGCCCTTCATTTATTGAGAGATGCGATACCCTATTACTATAAAATGAATCTAAGTAGCCATTGTCATCTAAGTTAAACTGATAATTCTCTATCTCAATATTTAAATCTCTATCTATTTTAAAAGTGCTGTCAATATTATAGATATTGGTTACGGATAACTCCACACCCCCTTCTGAAAGATATTGGAGTTGTGGTGATTTAAAATGTATCCAAAAGCTTCCATCTAGCTGTTGTTCAATCTCAATGGCAACTTCTCCTTGAATATTGGGGAATTCTATGGCATAAAATCTTTTTATCTTCTCAAAAAATGCTTGAATATTAGAAATGCTACTTTGAAAATATAGCCCATTATTTTCATTTTTATCAAAACTAAACTGCTCATTCTCAATCTCAATCGTCCCTTTTTCAATGCTTTGATTCAAAACATCATAGTTCATGAAAAGTTTAAGATATTCATTTTTTAGATTAACTGTATAGTAAGCATCATCAAGCGTAACACTCCCCTCTAAATCCCTAATAGCATCAAAATTGAGATTAGGAACAATACTTCTTAAAAGTGTCTCATCTTTTAAAAATGTTGAAAAAAGAATATTATAGGGTTTTTGAAGCGTCATTTTTGCATTCACATCTACCATATTGGCATCTACCACTAGATTGATTTCAGAAGCTTCTAAATTCTCAAAATCAAAAAAACTTTGACTCTCTAACCCAAGCTGTTCATCTTGAAGTTCTAAAGGTACATCTTCTATCAATTTTCGTAATGCAATATTGTTAAATTTACTTTTTAAAAAAAGATTTGCTCCCTCATAATGAGGTAAACTTAAAGTACCTGTTAAAAGTTTAGAGTCTAATTTCATCTCAAAATCATCACGATTTCCATGATAAACCCCATTTAAACTCGGTACCAAATAATCAGAGACAACTAAGGGAAGATTGTAAAGTTCTTGAAATGCCACTTCCCCATCATATCTAAACCCATGCTTATCGAGAGAGAGTCTATTGTTTAATTTAAAATTTTCAGCATAAGAGAGGCGACCACTAATGTTACTATCAACCTGTAAATTTGCCTCTGCATAATTGTAAACTACATGATGTTCTGCCGATTTAATATCAATATTAAAATCACTCTGAATCTCCAATAACTTTTCTAACTGATGGTCTATCTTCACTTCAACAAATTGATGATTTAAATGTAAACTACTGTTTAAATTCTCTAAACCTATAAAGTTCAGGGGTAATTTATATCTCGTAAAGAGTTCTTTATCTAATTTTATCTCCCCTTGAGCGTAAATATTAGAGTCTTCAATGTAGCCTTTATAATCAACTTGTCCAAAATTTGTTGTACCTTCAAACTTGAGTTTTTGGACATCATAAGTAAATTTTTTGGCAGGGTCAATGCTAGCATGATAGAGATGCATTTTTGCCTTTTTAATTTTAAAATCACCATAATTAACCCCTTTAAGCGTAGCCAAAACATGCTTGATTTTAATCTTTTTTAACGGAAGTATTACATTGCTACTTCTTTCACTACTTTGCTTATTTTTGGCATTTAGATGCTCTTTTTTTAATCTTTTTGTCAACTTGGTAATTGCTTTAATGGAAATCTCTTTTAACGCTACCTCATCAAGTAGTAACTGATTCTTTTTAATCTTCCCTTTGAGCCTAATCTTTGCTAACTTAGAGTCAAACTTTAACTTTAAAGATGAGGTATTCACCACCAATGCCTTACTTAATGAGATATTCCCCGTATCTAAAGCAAAAGCAGAGAACTTGACTCCCTCATAAAAATAGGGCTTAATATCAAAATGAGACTTTTTAATGAGAATATCTAGCCCTAAATTAATCTCACTCGATGAACTATCTGATTTTAACTCTTTTAGCATTTTCATGATATTATCAACTTCAAGTCCCTTTGCTGTAACATCGGTAATGATAATTTTATGATTAAAAAGTGCCAATGGACTCCAATGAAAACGTACCGATGAGAAGAGGGGTTTGTTCTTGTAAGAGAGTTCTTTGACCTCTAAGCCTTTCAAAAGATTTCCCTCTATGCTCTCATAAGTTAAAGAAGAAGATGCCAATTGATTTTTGGCAAGATATTTAATGGTACGTGCATCTGTAGCAATAAAGAGTAATAATGTTGCTAAAAAAAGCAGTAGTTCAATAAGGGCTAGTGACCAATAGATTAAGCGTATCAAAAAGATTGACCTACTTGAAAATGAACGGCTCTTTGGCTAAAGTCATTCACATTTGCCCCTAAATCAATCTTAAAAGGACCAATGGGCGTTAAGTAACGAAAACCAATTCCTACTGAAGTCAGTACCCTATTAGAAAATTCCCAAATACCTTGATTATCTGAAATCATAGTATTGTCACTAAACAATGCTCCTCGAAAATTTTGATAAATAGGAAAATTGGCTTCTAAACTTAAATTGGCTAAGGTGTAACCTCCTAATCTCGTGTCACTCACCGATGATTCGGTAATACCAATGCGTTCATATCCATACGCACGATTTGAAAAAGCACCCCCTGCAAAAAACTTTTTAGATTCAGGAAGATTATTAGCATAGACCTTAATAGAACCAATTCGTCCAACCGAAGAGAGGGTAATGTCATAAAGAGGTGTATAGATTAAGCGTAGCTCTTCCATATATTTTAGATAAGAGGTATTGCTTTTAGAGTAAGTCAGTCCATACTCCATCTCATGTGAAAAGTAGATACCATTTTTAGGGTTTAACTTAGAATCTCTTTGGTCATAAATTAAACGCATAAAGGGGTAAACCAAAAAGTTACGATTGTTAGGGTTGTCACTATGTAAAGTATCAATCTGCTCAAACCCAAAGCCTAAACTGTTGTACCACTTAGAACTTTTATGTGAAAAATAGAGTTTATCATAAAGAATTCTCTCATCAAAAGGGTGAATATTTTGCTCTTCAGAGTAGCCCAATGAATTTTGAAAATCTAAATGATAATCGCCCATAGAGAAGACATAAGGGACAAACAGTCTTGTCTCCACTACTTTTTGAATATCTGAATAGACAGCATCAATAAGAATTTTTTTACCATTACCTCGAAAATTTTTATATTCAGCATAAAGTTTGGCTTGTAGTTTTAAATCAGTAGCATACCCTATTCCCATGCGTGTGTGAATATTTTTGCGTACCTCTTTGTACTTAATATTGACAGGCTTTTTATTGTAAATATTTCGGCTATAGTCCAAACTCAATTGGTCAAAACTCTCCAAGCCATAAAGCGACTCATAAGACTCTTGTATTTTACCAATATTAAAAACCTCTCCCTCTTTAAAGTGTAACCGTGAGCGTACAATGTCATTATCCATAGTCGAAGAGTTGGTCTCAATGGTCACTTTTCCAAAATGACATATTTTACGTTTCGCTAAATCAATTTTGATAATCGCAGCATACTCTTCAAGCGTTAAATAGGCTTTTGTTGTGAGCTTTGGACTACAATACCCCTCCAAAAGAAGCTTCTGTTTAACATCTCGCTTCATCTGAGTAAACTCTTTGGCTCGAAAACGCTCTCCTTCTACTAACTGCATCTCTTCAGTAATATCTAAATCACTCTTTATCTCAATCTTTTGAATAATAATAGGTCTATTCTCTTGAATTTTTACTTGAATACCACTGCTTGTTAACACACTTGAAATATTGGTTTCGTAAAACCCCTCATTTCTATAGAAAAGTGTTAACATCTCATCTAATCTCTTACGAAACTTAATATCTACTTTAGCAGAAGAATCTTTCCAAAAGAGGAGTGGAGAGTTTTTTTTAGCCCCAATGAACGCTTCTAACTCTGAAGTAGAGACAATTTGATTGCCTTCAAAAGTAATGGGTGTTAAAACAGAGTCAATCTTTTTGGCATAAAAGTAATTTGTCAAAAGAAAAAATATTAAAATATATCTACTTATTTTTAATTGCATATTTAATCTTTTTTTATGTTTGTATGTTTTATATGTTTTTTATATTTATAGGCTTTTTTAAAAAGTACTATCGCTAACGTATTTGACCATTTCCATATATTTTAAATTTATAAGTTGTCAACTCATTGACCCCCATAGGTCCTCTTGCATGAAGTTTATTGGTAGAGATGCCTACCTCTGCACCAAAACCAAAGACAGCCCCATCGGTAAAACGCGTACTCGCATTAACATAGACACAAGCTGCATCAATGGCATTCATAAACTTTTCAGCTGCCCCATAATTTTCCGTGACAATCGCTTCGGAGTGACCTGAACCATACTTCACAATATGAGCCATTGCCTCATCTATCCCTTTAACAACTTTAATGTTCAACTCATTGGCTAAATACTCTGTGTTAAAATCCTCATCTGTCGCCAAATCTATAAAAATATTTTCACGGGTCTTCTCACACCCTCTTAACTTTGTTCCTGCATCGACAAACGCCTTATATAGTCCAGGAAGCAAGACTTTTGCAATTGACTCATCAAGAATTAATGTCTCCATAGCATTACAAACCCCTGGTCGCTGACATTTTGCATTAACAGCAATGCTTAAGGCTTTTGAGTGACTTGCATCTCTATGAATATAGGTATGACACAAGCCTTTGTCATGTTTTACCACAGGAACAGAGGAGTTTTTAGAAATAAACTTAATAAGTTGTTCTCCCCCACGAGGCACAATTAAATCAACATATTCATCTTCTTTAATGAGTTTCGCAACCCCCTCACGTGAAGCATCAGGAAGCAAAGAGATTATCTCTTTTGGTAGACCATTTTTAAGCAAAACCTCTTGTAGCACTTTAGCAATCACTCTATTTGAGTGTTCAGCCTCTTTTCCCCCTTTTAAAATGGCAACATTTCCACTTTTAAAACAAAGAGCTGCCACATCGGAAGTAACATTGGGACGTGATTCATAAATCACCCCCACAACCCCAATGGGTACAGAAACTTTTTCAATACGTAAATTATCATCATTCACCCACCCCTCAAGTACACGTCCTACAGGGTCGGTCAATCCTGCTATCTCACGTAAAGAGTTAGCAATAGAGGAGACTCTCCCCTCATCTAGTAGTAACCTATCTAAAAGTGCTGCATCAAGATTCGATTTCTCTCCTGCATCCATATCTTTTTTATTTTCAGTAACAATGACTTTTGTTTGACTAACCAAGGCATCTGCCATCTCATTTAATATTCTATTTTTTGTTTTACCATCCAATGTGGCAATGATTTGCGTTGAGGCTTTTGCTTTTTGTAAAAATTCTTTCATAATTTATTGTCCCATTTTTTTACTCAATTATATCTACTTTGCTCTTTTATTGACATAAACATAGAGTAGCGTTGCTAAAAGCATTACCCCAAGTGTTCCCAAAACAATCTGATGAAGATATTCATCATTTTCTCCAATGAAGTAGCCAAAAAGTGCCAAAACAGTCACCCAAAGCCCTGCACCCAAGGTGGTATAGAGTGAAAATTTTCCTAAATTCATGCAAGAGAGTCCCGCAGGAAGAGAGACCAATTGTCGTACCCCTGGAATTAGTCTTGATATAAATGTCGAAAAAGAGCCATGTTGTAGAAAGAAGTTCTCCATCTTCGCTAACTTCTCTTCATTAAAGAAAAAATATTTTCCAAACTTTAAAACACCCACGCGTCCATATTTTCGTGCCAAAAAGTAGTTAAATAAGGCACCAAAAAGCGAACCACTTGTTCCCACAAAAATTGCCAAAGCTAAATTCATCTCACCTTTTGAGGCTAAAATTCCAGCAGGTATCATCGCTACTTCAGAGGGAAAAGGAAAAAAAGTACTCTCTAAAAACATCATAATAAAAATGCCTAAATATCCAAACTCACGGGCTATACCCACCACAAATTCTACTATTTCATGCATCTATTTATACTCTTTAGAAATTAATTTTAGATACTTCAAAGGTGTCACATTTTTCATCTCTTTGGCTAACCACTGTATCTGAAACCATGCCGCCCCAGAGTCCCTTAGGTCAAAGTAGTTTTTGAGTGAACGAATATTAAAAGTAATCACCATATCCACTTTCCAATTATCGGAGACAATGTGTTTAAATCCATCGCCCACATTTCGCTTTTTCTTGCCACTTTGTAAAGCTTGAAAGAGTGCTTCAGCATCGCCTTGAAGTTCTTCTACCAAAGGTAAAGAGGACTTAGCCACAGCACCCACTAAAAAGTCTGAATTTCGCTTATACTGAAACACAAACTTGTCATAAATAGCACGTATCTCAATGCTTAAGTAGTCTCTGTCGGTAATAACAAAGAGATTTAAATCCAATAGTTTCACTAAAAAAAACTCAAAAGCCTCCTCTGTAGCTACCCCCAAAGTGAGTGATGCCACAAAAGCGTTAATGACAGAAGACATGGTATAGCGTGTGCTACGTACCGAAATAGCTTGAAGTCTATGCCGTGCATGTTCTTGTAAAACCCCTCGTGAAGTCCCTTCCACCAAGTAAGAGAGCGTTGCATGTTCAATAATGGAGTGATGATGATGTACCCATGCCAAGTTAGAGAGGAGTTGAGACTCCTCTATGTTATTTATTGCCTCAGTATCTAAATGCGTCATTGCATTTTGAACACATGCATTTTCTGAACTCTCAAAACTATCATAACAAGTTCGTGCAGCTATCTCTGCCACCCCTAGTCCAGAATTTTGCAAAAGTGTCACTTTTGGCTTCTCATACTCTATGTTATATTTTTCTATTTTTTCCATTCTCATGACCTCTAAAGTTAAATAATAGTGTATATTATAGCTAATTTTTTAGACTTAAAATTCAATCTGAGCAAAGGGCAGACATGGAGGTCGTCTCTACAATATTTTCAATATCCAACTATTTCCCTCGACCCTCTTTGCTTTGCATATACTCTAAAAGCTCCTCTTTTTTGATATTTAATTTTGCTACTACATCATCTATGGTAATTTGAAACTCTTTTGAACGCCTCGCTTCTCTGCCATCTTATAAAATGGGGTCTGCTCAATATCTACACTTAACATTTCAGCTCCTTTTGCAACTTCATCTTCTAAATTTCTATCTGTGCAGTAGCCAATATAAAATTATCAGCCATTTTTATCTTTTTGTGCTTTCTATTTTTCAATGCTTGATTAATAATGTTTTTTGATACCGATAAAACCTCAAATTCATCTAAAAACTCTTTAACTGCTAGGGACTATTCCTCTGTAAAGTCATAATTTAAAACTTCATAATAGGTAATCAAAGAGATAGCAGATATGGCTTTATGCTCTTCTATAAAGTCATAAATATCTCTATCTCCATTTCAATAATAGATAATAATATTGGAGTCTAAAAGGTATTTCATTTATCTAAATTCCATAAATATCTCTGTCACTCTCTTCTCTGATACCTCTTTGCCATGCCACAGGGTCGTTAATTTTACCTTTTAAAATACCAAAAGCTTTTTTTGATGAAACTTTTTTGATAGGAGTCCTATTTTCATTTTGAATATCAACTAAATTTTTAGGTAAATTTT
>JALSHP010000348.1 GCA_026982175.1 Campylobacteraceae bacterium | reverse complement strand
AAATCACTCGCTTAAACTCTAAGTAAGCCCCAATGTTCTTGGACGCGTATTATAGAGAATTTTATTGGGGATGTCAAGGGTTTTTGTTAATTTGTGAATAATTTGTGGAAATTCTTTTTTTGTTTACACTTAGTCTTAATAAAGAGAGTGCTGTATTAATTTTATATTTTTATGTAAGTATATAATATATCTAATTTTAAATATATTTATTATTATTTTTATATATTTTATTATACTTATTATTATTTTTATATATTTTATTACTATTTTTTTTATTTTAAGCTGTGCATGAGCTAATTTAACCTATAATTAAGTATGCGTTAATTTTTGCATATCAATACTTAGGAGATATTATGACAATAAAAGATACATTTAAACTATCACTCATTGCAATAACAGCAATTACAACTGCCAATGCAATCGATGATTTACCACCAGCAAAACCAGGACAATGTTTTACAAAAGCATTTTTTCCAGCTAAATATGCTACCTCTACAGAAAGAGTTTTAGCAACAGAAGCAAGTGAAAAAGTACAGATTATTCCTGCTAGATATACATGGGGTGCTGAAAAAATCAAAGTTTCAGATGGTACACAAAGAACAGTTACTGTTCCAGCAACTTATAAAACAGTATACGAAAGAGTATTAGCTAAACCTGCTGCTAGAACTTGGAGAACTGCTTTAAGAAAGAATGCTCCAGAAGCTTCTAATATGCTTATGAATGCAGCACAAGCAGCTGGTATGCCAACAGGATCAGCTCAACCAGGTACTTGTTTTTATGAGTGTTATGCACCAGCTAAATACCAAAAAATTACTGAAAAAGTTTTAGCTTCAGAAGCTAGTGAAAGAGTTGTTGCAGTACCTGCTAAATACCGTACTGTTACCAAAAGAATTTTAGTATCTGAAGGTACAGAAAAACTTGTTAAATCTCCTGCTCAATATAAAACAGTAAGAGAAAGAGTAATGGTTTCACCTGCTAGAACAGAGTGGAAAAAAACAAAATGTGGAGACAGAGGATGTAACCAATCAGAAGTTGTATGTTTAGTAGAAGTTCCTGCTGTCTACAAAACTGTTACAAAAAAAGTTGTGGCTAAACCAGTAGCAACAAGAAAACTAACTACTCCTCCTGTTTACAAAACTGTAAATATTCAAGAATTAGTTAGCCCTGCATCGAGCAGAACTATTCCTGTTCCAGCTACTTATAAAACTGTAACCAAAACTCAAAAAGTTGCTGGTGGTCAGTATGGTTGGACGAATAGCCCTTCTAACTGTGGCAATGCCCGTTCAACTGGTATGTCTGCAGCTGGTGGAGCAGGTATGGGTGATGGTACAGGTGCTGGTGGAGCAGGTTATGCTGATAATGGTTCTGCTGGTGCAAGACTTTCAGCTTCGGCTAGAGCAACTGGAAATAAAGTTTGTTTAACAGCTCAACCTGCACAATATAACAAAGTTTCTAAAAGAGTTGTTGCGACTCCTGCTAGAACAAAAGTTGTTACTACACCTGAAAAATACACAACTGTTAAAGTGAAAAAACTTATCACTCCAGCAAGTGAAAGAAGAATACCAATTCCTGCAACATACAAAACTGTAACTAAAAAAAGAATGGTTGCAGATGGATATGCTAAATGGGTTCCAATTGTTTGTAAAACAAGCATGAACGCTCAAATGATTAGAAATGTTCAAACAGCACTTAAATCTGCTGGATACTACAATGGTCCAATTGATGGTGTTTGGGGTTCAGCTTCAAGATCAGCTACACGTTCATACCAAAAAGCAAAAGGTTTACCAGTTGCAGGTCTTTCTGTAGCTACAATGCAATCATTAGGTCTTTATTAATAGTTTTGACTTAATATTTCCAGAAGAGATTTTCTCTTCTGGAACCCACTTTTAGCACTCTTTTCAACTTCTTTTAAACATCAACTCAATATACTCATTTCTAAATATATCAACAATAAAAAATTGATATAAATATACTATAAAATATAGACAAAGGATTATTATGGCTCTTTATGATAGAGATTATACTAACACCACTGACTTAGGTTACGAAACAACTACAGGGGCTGCTACTGTCACCTTTATGAAACAGACCTATCAACTTCTTGGAGCAAGCATGATCTCATCTGCTCTGGGTGCATATTTAACCATGCCTTATGCAGCAACCATTGCTGGATACAAATGGTTTATTTTTGGATTTGTTATGCTTATGGTTTTCTTTGGTTTTAATGCCACAAGAAAAAATCCGACACTACATTTAATGGCCTTATTTGTATTTACCTTTGCTTTAGGCGTGATGATTGTTCCAATGTTGGCAATGATTATTGGTCAAGGAAATGGTGCTTTAATCGGTAATGCATTTTTAATGACTTCTGTTCTATTTGGAGCATTAAGTCTTTTTGCCATTAATTCAAAAAGTGATTTTTCTAGCTGGGGTAAACCACTCTTTATCACCATGATTATTATTTTTGTGGCTTCACTTGTAAATATCTTTATTTTACAAAGCCCAATAATGCATGTTGTTATAACAGCAGGTATTTTACTACTTTTTTCACTTTTCACCATTTATGATACACAAAATATTGCCAATGGTGCCTATGATTCACCAGTAGATGCAGCTGTTTCATTATTTTTAGACTTCTTTAATATGTTTACGTCTATTCTTCAACTATTAGGAATTATGGGTGATGACTAACCCTCATAATCTTTAGAGAGCTTTCTCTAAAGATTACCTTTTTTCTTCTTTATTACCTTGACAAAAACTACTTCAAATTCTAAATAATTTAATGGATACTCTCGTAAGAGCTTTTTCATCTGTCCATACCCTAACTGTTTGACACCCCCACCAACACCTGATTTTTTAATATAGCGTAACATCTCATAAACAGAAGAGAACTCTAATTTATATTCAATTAGCTCTAAATCATAGATAAAATATCTATTTAAAGCATCTAAAATCTCCTTTTGACTTAGAATAGGTGAGTTAATATTCACTATTTTATGCAATGTCTTAAATGTATTAGAAGTAAAAAAGGAGAAAAGAAACGTTTCTGAAAGTAAAGAAAGTTCGGCTAATACATTTGATAAGTCATGACTCCATTGTAAAGAAGAAGAAGCTATGATAAGGTCAAATTGATGGTCTTGAAAAACAGAGGAGAAACCTTTTTGATTAAAATCTAAACAGACTTTTTGAATAACTTCTGCATCTCTATGTAGTGCCAACATCTCTTTTGAGAAATCTAAGGCTACAAAATCTAAACATTCAATATTATATTCTAATAAGTTCTCATAAATTGCCCCATCACCTGCCCCAACATCTAAAATACGTTTATATTTTTTTTTATCTACAAAGCTACATAGTGTTTGAGCAACCTCTTTTTGAATCAAATTATGGTTACCATATTCATGTGCAAATTTAGAAAATTCTTTAACTACTTCCATTTATCTCGATTTCAATTAATTTAGGGTATAATCGCCAAAATTATACCCAATTTGAAGTCTATACTTCAGCATTTAAAGAGGAAAAAATGGTAGAAACCCTATTAGTGATACAAATTCTTTTAACAATAGCAATTGTTATATCCATATTATTACAAAAAAGTTCAAGTATTGGTCTTGGTGCATACAGTGGAAGTAATGATTCAATGTTTGGAGCCAAAGGTCCTGCTGGTTTTTTATCTAAAGCCACATTTACTCTGGCTATTTTATTTGTATTGAACACCTTAGCAATGGGATATCTCTATAACCAAGAGAAAACATCTTCTGTGGCTGATACTATTGACGCAACAACTTCTGTTCCTACAACAGAAGAGAAAAATGCTACAAAATAATGCATTGTTATCAATAAGGAAAATAGACCATGTTAAATGAAATTTATGAACAGACAAAAGAGCAAATGGGAAAGAGTATTGATGCTTTAAAAAGAGACTTCTCTACCCTTCGTACAGGAAAAGTAAGCACCAATATTGTAGATAGCATTCGAGTAGACTACTATGGAACACCTACTGCTTTAAATCAAGTTGGTTCAGTAGTAGTGACCGATGCAACTACTATCTCTATTACCCCTTGGGAAAAGAACCTATTAGGTACTATTGAAAAGGCCATTCAAGAAGCCAATATTGGGGTAAACCCAAATAATGACGGTGACTTTATCAAACTTTTCTTTCCTGCAATGACTTCAGAACAGAGACAAGATATTGTTAAACAGGCCAAAGGTATGTCTGAAAAAGCAAAAATTGCGGTTAGAAATATTCGTAAAGATGCCAATGACAAAGTAAAAAAACTTGAAAAAGCCAAAGAGATTTCAGAAGATGAATCTAAAAAAGCACAAGATGAAGTTCAAAAAATTACCGATAGTTCTGTTGCTGAAATTGAGACCACCCTTTCAGCTAAAGAGACAGATATTTTAAAAGTATAATCATGAACATAGAGCAAGAGTATTTGGATGCAGAAGCACTTTTAGATGGTCATTTTTTACTGGCCAGTGGCAATCACTCTAAACGCTACTTACAGAGTGCCAAAGTTTTAGAAGACCCTAAACGTGCAGAGCTTATCTGCAATGCCTTAGCAAAGATGATTAAAGCATCTGACATCAAAATAGATACTGTCTGTGCTCCAGCACTTGGAGGTGTTTTAGCAGGTTATGAACTTGCTCGCTCTTTGGGTGTTCGCTCTATCTTTGTTGAAAAAAAAGAAGGTGGAATGGAGCTTCGACGTGGGTTTAAAATTCACAAAGGTGAAAATATTTTAATCTGTGAAGATATTATTACCACTGGTGGTTCTGCCATGAAAGCAGCACTTGCCATTGAAGCTTTGGGTGCGAAAGTTGTTGCCTTTGCCTCTTTAGCCAATAGAGGTTTTTGTAAGCGAGAGGGTTCAACTCTTGAAGCCAAAGCAGAGTGTAAGCTCTCCTCTAGTGTGCCATTCTTTGCCTTAGATGACTTTACCTTTGAGATGTATCATCCTACAGAGTGTCCTCTTTGTAAAGAGGGTTCAACGGCTATTAAACCAGGAAGTAACAACTAGTTACTTCCTCTTCTCTCCTCCGCTATCCGCTACATGTTATTACTTAAAAGTATAATAACGTGCCGAGTAGTTCTCTTTAAGCAAAATTTCATTGGTAAAAAAGGTAAACTCTTGACCTGATGCTTCATCAACGACAATTGGTATCTCTATCTCTTCGGTAATATGAATGTTTCTACTCACCTCTCTTAAAATCTCTCGACTCTCTAAATCTTTAATTGAAAATTCATCAAGGAGTACATCATATGCTGTTTTATTTTCTTCATGATAGCGTTTAATACTCTTAGATAAAAAGAGTGTATTGTCAAGTTCAGCATCACCACGCTTTAAGAGGTAAGTAGCCATATTGGTATTGAGTGACTGCTGTTTTAAAATCCCCATAACTACGATGCTAATAATAATTACAGAAACCATCACTTCAATTAAGGTAAAAGCTTTTTTATTTTTATAATACATTTTATCTATTCCTTTAATAAAATGAACCTGAATCATCAAGCCTATAGTCTTCTTTAATCCATAGGGATTTAGCTTCTTCCATATCTTTAACTTCTTTAGCTTTTCCAAAGAAAGACGGTAAATAATAGACCCCTTTACTATTTGAAATCACCATCTTTGTTGTGCTACCATTGGCATAAAGATGATAACGTAAACAGACTTTTTGATCTTTTACGCGTCCAAAATCATCCACTTTATTAAGATGCTCATCTTGGTCTAAAAGGTAAATTTCAACATCTTTACCTAGCTTAACAAGCCCTTCATACGCAGTAATTTCTGAATCTATTAAGGTGTAACAATCGATACATTTATTTGTACAGAAGAGTTCTACGTCACCTTTTCCTTGAAAAGTATGACGTAAGGTACTAGGAAGTGTAGAGGGATCTAATTGCTCTTTTTTCTTCTCTTCCGTATTAGACATGGTAGAGAAGACCATAAAGCTCATGAGCGAGACAATCATTACAACAACGATTAACTCTAAAAGCGTAAAAGCACTTTTTTGTAAGGGATTCAATACCTCAAACCTATTTTTTACAACCAGAGAGTTTAAGGTCAGCAGAGTAATCTTCTCCACCTTCTTTTCTATCTGCACCATAAGAGACAATATCAAAATCGTTACCTTTTTTGATATAAATCATTTTTCCTCTCCATGCATCTTTAGGATACTCTTTCAAATAGGCATTTGAACTATAGTTTGGATATTTATCACTATCAGGATTAGACATTAAAGCATCAAACCCCTCTTCTGTTTCAGGGTAAACACCATTATCTAATTTAAACATATCTAGCGTTCTACCTGCGGTAGACATATTTACACAAGTTAAATCTACTTTAGCTTTATCTCCTGCACCAACAACTTGTGGGACAACTGCTGCGGCTAAAATCCCTAGAATTAAAATAACAACCAGTAACTCTAATAGTGAGAAAGCTTTCTTCTGTGTTTTTTGACATTCAAAACTAATACTATTAGTTAAGTTTTTAGAAAGTGATTTCTCTCTTTGCTCTGTTTTATGGGACATTCTTAATTTCCTTAATTTAAAAGTGGTTATAATATTGGTGATTTTACTTGAATTGAGCTTTATTATGGATAAAAGAAAAACAGGCATTGCACTTTTAATAACGTTGATGTCCATTGCTACTATTATGTCAATTATGGCTGTCTCCTTTAGCTATTTAGATAAGGCTAGAAAAAGTGCAACGGTAACTTCTGCGGTGACACAAGCAAATATTTTATATGGTAGTACCAAAGAGATTTTAAAACGTTTTTTTCCGAAAAAAGCAGATAATAATCTAAAACTAAAAATGATTTACAGTATGCCCTTAATGATTAGTGAAGAGCAGACGGGTTTTGCCATTACATTAACGTGTCAACCACTTATGTTAGGGGTACCAATTAACTGGTTAGATGAAGAGAAAACTGCTTCTGTACCTGCAAAAAGTAGTCTCGCTAAAGAGGTATTTACGCATATTGTAGATTATTACCAAATAGAAGATCCTAATGGACTAGAAGAGATGATTCTTGAAGCCATTACGGGTAAAATTTTACAAAATAGTGAAAAGACAGAAAGATTAAAAAAACAAAAAGGTATAATTTCAAAGAAACAATTTAAGAAAATTTTAATAAATTACGCATTCAGATATGATGATATAAAAGTACTCACCATTCCTTGGGAGAAATATTTCTCTTTTGTAGCAGTAGATTCTAAACTACTCATTGATGGAGCTTACCCCTCTACTGAGTTTGTCTCCGCAGCATTTGAGATTCCACTTGAAATGGTACAAGAGTCTTGGATTATGGGTGAGACTACCTTAGCATCATTTTTAAATGAAAATAGTATCGTTGCAACACTCGATAAAAAAGTGTATGCCAAAAAATCACTCAATGCTATGTCATGCGAACAAAACTTTCTTTATGGAGAGAAACGATATGGCTTTAGCTTTAATTATATAGAAGGAAGGAGTAGTAACTTTGAGTTTAATGGACAAGAGTAACAATAGACTATTAATCCATCGAAATATGGACAGCGTCTCATTAAAACATAACATTGAGATTATATTAACACCTACATTTTACACATTTATACGTGAAGAGCTTGATATTCGATTTGCTTATCAAGCTAAACAGATAGCACAATCTCTTTTTGATGACTATTTAGACCCATCAAGAGAGTATCAATATCATGTAAGTAAAAGCGATGGTGCTTGGTATTTTTATGCTTATGATATAGAAGAGATTGAAGCGTTTATAGAGAGCAAAGGGATTGAGAAACATCGTGTTTCCAAAATATATTTTGCACAAGAGTTAAGCGAGGAATTAACCCAACCCCTTCAAGTTGACACACAAATGGCATTACAAACCATTGAAGGTATTATTACTATGATTCCATTAAGTTTAATGGAAAGTGATGTTGAGTTTAAAACCTTAAAATTAGAAGATTTAAAATTAAAGAACGGTGTGAGTATGGGTGCTTCCCATACTTCTCTAGTCTCTCTCAAAGAGACCATATTGCTTAGTTCTCTATTTCTTATTTTAGGGGGTACTTTTATTATGGAGGGGTATCGTATTCAATCATCAACAGCAGAAGATGAAAGTGAACTTATGAGACTTTTAGATGATAATCCAACTTATGGTTCGAGTATGATTAGAGAGAGTATTTTAGAAAAATATCAACCCATTGATAAATTAGAACGCCAAAAGCGACAAAGCATTAAAGATATCTCTAAACTGCTTTCAGCCAAAAGTGAATTAAAAGCACTCCATATTGAAAAATCAAAAATCAGTGCAGATATTAGTACCTCTAATAACAATATCATCAAACAAATTCAAAAGAGTGCCAAAGAGACAAATTTAAAAACAAGCATTTCAGGAAATAGTGTTAAAGTGGAGCGAAGCCTATGAATATGATGATACTACAACGCTATAAAAATGAGTTAATTATTTTAATCACGCTACTTTTTTTAATTTTTTCGGCTATCTATAAGTATTCAGCCGACATTGATGTGAACAAAAATAAAAGAAGCACGAAAGAAACAATTACCCAAATAAATCATATTAAAACACTCAAAAAACAGTGGGGTGGAAAACAACTTGCTAACAGAGTAAAAATACTAAAAACAGTTGTACCAAATGATAAAGTTGTACTCTTTCAAAAGAAGTCTAAAAAACTAACCGCTTCTTATAAAAATTTAACAGGGACACAAGTGAGTAAATTAACCAATAAATTAATTGATATACCTGTTCAGATTACCCGTTTAGATGTTCAGCAGAGTGCTAAAAATCTATACACAATGGAGTTCACATGCAAATGGTAAAACGAATTGTTGGTGGTTTTTTTCTTAGCCTCTTACTCTTGTGGCTTTTTGCACCAAAAGTAGAGCTATACTATTTTTTAGAAAAATTCTTAAAAGAGAAACATATTGTAATCTCCAATGAAACTGTCACCGATACATGGTATGGTTTAAAAATTAAAAATGGTGAACTATCAGTTGATGGTGCTAAAATTGCAAGTATCAATGAAGTCACTTTTAACTTTTTCTTTTTTTACAACACCTTAAAAGTAGATGCAGTCAAAATGGATAAATCACTTTCAAATATGGCACCCAAAGAGATTAATCAGTTATCTGCTATCTACTCCATACTCAAACCACTTCAAATAACCTTAAGTGGAGAGGGTTCATTTGGTACGATGGAGGGTCAAGTAGCACTACTTGATAGGAAAGTAGAGATTTTATTACCTGTGACCAAAGAGATAAAAAGCATTAAAAAGTTTTTGAAAAAAGATAAAGAGAAAGGATGGTTCTATGAAACAAATTATTAGCAGTAAACACCTCTCCACCATCATTTTTCTTTTAACCATTGTGGTTGCCATTAAGATTATATGGTTGGTCATCTCAATACTCTTTCTCCCCAATAGTGGCGAGGAGTTACAACAGTCCAATGAAGTAAAAAAGCTCTATTATCGTGTACGGTTAAGTAATCCCTCAAAAGTAAATGTTGTAGCCCCTAAACCTAAACAAAGCAGTGTTGTCTCCATGAAGGGGTACACCCTTTTAGGAATATATAACTCAGATAAGAAACTGGTAGTAACCGTAGCGAAAGGGAGTAAGACAAGTATTTTGGAGGGAGGGGAAAAACTTAATGGCTTTCAACTCATCTCCGCGGGAAAAGATTTTGTCATTTTTAAAAAAAATAACCAAGAGTTTAAATTAAGCCTTGAAAATGTCAAGCATATTAATAAACATACAAAAGCAATACCAAAAGCTCAAGCAGGAAAAGTTACCCCAGCCACTAAAATTGTGGAAGAGGGTGGTACCAAACATATACCAAAAAGCTTATTGACCTCTTATACAAAAGATATTGA
>JALSHP010000347.1 GCA_026982175.1 Campylobacteraceae bacterium | reverse complement strand
GTTAAGAGCAATGTAATCATCACCAAAATAAGACCAAAGATAATGTTTGATGAGACCAAATTAAGACGGTTTTTAATCCAAATAGAAGTGTCTGTATAGGCTTCAAAAACCAACTTCCCCTCATATTTTTCATTGTACTCTTTTAGAACTTCTCGTACTTTTTTAGCCAAGGCAATGGCGTTTCCACTTTTGGTTTTTTTAATGTCCAATGAAACATTTTGTTTAGAGTTAAAGTGTGACAACTGTAAGGGTTTTGCCAAGCCAATTTTGACCGAAGCAATATCTCTTAAGTAGAACCGTTTACCAGCAACCGTCAAAAGCGTCTCTTCAAGCTTCTCTTTAGACTTTTCACCATTGATGGTGGAGATGTAAAGATGCTCCCCTTTAGCCTTAACTGTTCCTACGGGAAAGATGGAAGAGAGCGAACCAATGGCAGCATAAACAGCTGACTTAGAGAGTCCATAAGCATCTATCTTCCTTTGGTCAAGGGTAATGAGTACCTCTTCATCCGACTCCCCACGAATTAAAATATCAGCCAAATCATCAATCTGTGTCAATCTATCTTTTAAATCATTTGCCCCATCTACCAACTCTTGTATATTCTTTCCACCTGCTACGGCAACCAAAATAAGTGGATAGTCATGCACCTTTATTTTCGCGATGGGTTCATCCATATCAGCAGGTAAATCCCGTTTATTTTTAGCGATAATATCTTTAATATCCCCTAAAACCCCTTGATTGTCATTGCCAGGGAGTATCTCTGCTTTAATGGTAAAAAAACCATTTTGAATGGTCGAAAAAACCGTGTCAATTTCAGAGATACTTTTTAAGTCATCTTCAATGCTTTTTACGGCCATTTTGTCCAAAACATCAGCACTTGCACCAATGTATGAACCTGTAATCAACACCTCATCTAACTGTGATGGAGGGAAAATCTCTTTAGGAATGGTCTTATAAGCAAAAATTGCCATAAAGAACATCAATATCATCACAAGATGATTTAAAACAGGTCTATCTATGGCAAAGGCTAAAAACTTTCTAATCATCACTTACCTTAAATGCTCTTCAACATGAATCTTCTCAAGCCTATTTTTAATAACTTCCTGCTCCTCTTGAAGCATAATTTTTATCTTATTGGCATGGGCTAACTTTCGACTTTCATAATAGAGTTGATTGTCCAGATAGATATTGGGTAGTGTCAAAAGCAGTACCAAGGCACTTAACATAAGCGTAATAAGTACCATGCTTAAAGTCACGCCATTCTCCTCCATAAGCTCATCATTTTCCATTTTATCTCTCCCCTTTAAAAATAAATGTTCTCAATTTTGCCGAACGTGAACGGGCATTTATTTTAAGTTCTTGTTTACTTGCTGTAATGGGCTTACGCACCAACATTTTGCCTAAGTCGTTATCTTTAGAGCAAGTGCATCGCATCGCTTGTGGCTGACAAATACACTTGGTCGTCCAAGTTTTATAACGATTTTTAACCAACCTATCTTCTAAAGAGTGAAACGTAATCAAAGAGACAATTGTTCCCTTTAACGCCCCTGCTTTAAATTTTGATTCCAAAACATCCAAAAGAGCTTCTATCTCGCCTAACTCATTGTTTACTTCAATGCGAATTCCTTGAAAAGAGAGTGTCGCAGGGTGAATTTTGCCCCCACGAGGAATAACAGTACAGATAATTTCAGCAAGTTCTTTACCACTCTCAATGGGCTTAATAGAACGTGCTTGAATAATGGCTGAGGCTACTTTTTTGTAAGAACGCACTTCACCATAATGGTTTAAGATGTATTCTAATTTATCTTGTGGATACGCATTCACCACGTCATAAGCTGACAAAGATGCGGTACTATCCATACGCATATCAAGTGTTTCACTCTCAAATGAAAAACCTCTGTCCATTTTATCTAACTGTAATGACGAAACCCCAAAATCTGCTAAAAGCCCTGTTATAGGTGTTTCTTTTAAAATAGGCAAGGTATTGGCAAATGTTCCTTTGTAAAGTGTTGAACGCTCTTTAAACGGCTCTAGTCTGGCTTTAGAAAAAGCCAAAGCTTCATTATCTCTGTCAATGCCAATATGTTTGATTTTGGCATACATTTTCAACATCGCTTCTGAATGACCTGCATAACCCAAAGTACAATCTACAAAATAACCCTCTTTAATGTTTGAGAATCCATCAAGAACCTCCTCTAACAACACGGGGATATGGGGAATATTCATTTGAAGCCTTTTTAATCAATAAAATAATAATGATATAATAGCAAAAATATTAAAAAGCAAGGAGTTTTACCCCATGGACAGTCGTCTTTTTAAAGAGCTACAACAAATCTCTCACTCCATGTTTTCAAAAAACTATTTTGGTGTTTTTCATGGTTCTATCTCTGCGAAGACAGACCTTAATGCTTTTGTTATTAATAGGAAAGATATTATTTTAGATGAAGTAGATGAACATGCATTCATACGACTTGCCACCAATAGTAGAAAAGATTACCGATGGAAAGAGGCTTCACCTGATACGGATATTCATTTAGAGATTTACAATGCTCTACCCAATGCAAAATATATCTCCTATACTATGCCACCTTATGCTACGGCTTATTCTTTAGAACACTCCAACATTATTCCCCAAGATTTTTATGGATACAAAGCCTTTAAAGAAGTTCATATTTATGATCCAGAGAACTTTAATGATTGGGAGAAAAGAGCCCCATATGAGATTGCCAACTATTTTGAGAAAAATAGCAGTCAACACCTACTACTCATCAAAGGTTTTGGGCTAATCTCTTATGATCGAGATCTGCTTGAAATGGTTAAAAAGGTAGCTATCTTAGAAAACTCTTGCAGACTTCTCACCATTAATAATATGAACAAATAATAATAAAAAATCATAACTAAACAGTATAATATAATTTTACAAAATATTAAGTATTATCTAAACTAATAATTATTATAATTACATCTATAAAAACAACTGAAGGTTTCAATAACATGAAAAAAACACTTTTAACAATCGCTTTTACTGCAACACTAATCACAACAGCCAATGCTGAATTCTTTATGTCTGAAATGATGACCGAAATGAAAGATAGCATGACTGACATGACAAATACCCTCAAAGATGATGATAAAGATGCCAACACATCATCATCTTCTACACTTCCTATGGGTGACATGATGACAGATATGACAGACGTTATGAAAGAGATGGGTGATAGTATGAAAGATGTTATGACCGAGATGAAAGATGCCATGAGTGATTCAGTTACAGAGATGAAAGATTCTGCAACAGATATTAAAGAGAGCACTTCAAAATAGTCTGCTCTAACTTATACCCCTTAACATCACCATTAATGTGATGTTAACCTCTTCTCTCCTTAATTTAAATACCCAAATAATAGATAGAGTAAAGAAGCCAAAAATGCACCAATCAAGGCATAAGGCATCTGTGTTCGCACATGTTCTATGTGGTCACAACCTGTTGCCATAGAGCTAATAATAGTGGTGTCCGATATGGGGGAAACATGGTCGCCAAAAATTCCTCCTGAAACGACTGCCCCTATCATCAACGCAATGTTTAAATCAAAAGTTCCAGCCAAGCCTAAAGCAATGGGCATCATAATGGAAAAAGTTCCCCAAGATGTTCCTGTGGAAAATGCCGTTAAGGCTGCTACTAAAAAAACTAACATGGGTAAAAGAAAAATAGGAATGGAAGCAGCTTTTACTTCAGTAGCGATGTAGTTCGCCGTTCCAAGCTCTTTAATGATGTCACCAATGAAAAAAGCAAGAAGTAAAATAAGTACTATCGGAATCATGTCAGATATACCCTCATAAAAGCCAGAAAAATACTCTTTGTGCTTCATGTAGCCTTTGCTCATATAATAAACATACATAAACATCAGCGTAGCAATAGTAGCATAAAAGATAGAACTAGAACCATCACCTTTTAAGATGTCACCATTTCCTGTGTAGTAGAGTGAAAGAGGCACCATTAAGATAAGCACTAAAATAGGTAAAACCATCACCCAAACAGAACGATGTTCTCTCTCTTCTACTTTTACTTCTACATAAGGTATGAGCTTGGCGTATTTCATTGCTCCAATGTTAATGTCAAATAATATGGTTAAAAAAACTATGATTAAAATAATAAGTGAATAAAAGTTATATAAAATAGATTCAAGAAGTAAAGAAAGACCCTCCCCTACTATAACATTGTCATTAAGTGCCACCCCAATTAAGCCTAAAAGCATCGCACCCCATGCATTAAAAGGAAAGAGTGAACAAACAGGCGATGAAGTAGAATCACAAATAAAGGCTAACCTTGCTCTACTAACCCCATTTTTATCACAAAGAGGTTTGGCAACTGTTCCTGCGACTAAAGCTGTAATGGAGGACTCAATAAAAAGAATAATGCCTATAAAATAAGCTAAAAATTGAGCCCCTTTAGGCGAGTCAACTCTTTTTTGTTTTTGGCTCAAATAATTCACAAAGCCATCTATCCCACCCGAACGCGAAATAAGTTTAATAATTGCCCCCACTAAAAGAGCAAATATAAGTGTTTTTGTTATCCACCCCTGAGCAAAAAGTTTAACAATTCCCTCTACAAGCTCTACTAAGGCAGTAAGTGGGTTAAAATGATGAAGCACCAATTCTCCAAAAAATATACCTGACAGTAACGAAACCACCACATCTTTGGTTATAATTGCCATAACGATGATGAAAAGTGGAATGAGTACTGAAAAAAACCCTAAGTCTTCCATGATTTGTCCTCTATTAAATTATTAAACAGGATTATATCATAATGAAAAAAATCACGCTTATTACTTTGAGCCTTTTACTCTTTACAGCTTGTAGTACACACATAAATACCACTTCTACACAAACCTCTCGCATTACCATTCCTAAAGAGAGTAGACAACTTTTGCTCGTCACTACTGATAATTGGTCAAGTAAAGATGGAACACTTCAACGCTATGAAAAAACCGATAATCATTGGACAAAAGTAGGAGAAAGTATCTCCATTGTGTTAGGACGTAATGGTTTAGGCTGGGGAAAAGGCTTACATCTTACACCTAACAATGCCAAATATATCAAAAAAGAGGGTGATGGTAAAGCCCCTGCTGGACTCTTCTCTTTAAACAATGCCTTTGGTTATGCCCCAAGCAATTTTAAAATAGATTTTCCCTATGCCACGTATAAAGCAACTGACCACTGTGTTGATGATAGTAGCTCTAAATGGTACAATAAAATTATTGACTCCACAAAGATTACAAAAGATTACAAAAGTTTTGAGCATATGAAATTAAAAAATAATCTTTATAAATACGGCATTACCGTCAACCATAATCCCAATCAAATTGCCCAAGCTGGTTCATGTATCTTTATACATATCAAAAGTCCAAGTGGTAAAGGTACTGCTGGATGTACTGCCATGAGAGAAGAGGAGATAGTTACGGTGTTAAAGTGGCTTAAAGGAGAGGAAAAGCCACTACTACTACAGTTACCCAAAGAGGAGATGGTAAAAGTAGTTTTTAATTAAGCTAAAAGACCATTTTGTTGTAAAAATGGTCTCGCATCTAATGAGATATCTTCAAGTTTTGAAATCAATAGATTTAAACTCTCATCCTCTTGCACCCACTCAACTAGGTGTTCACTACAATACTGTTTTTCAGAATTTGTGAACCCATTATATCTTTTAATTGCCTCTTGAATCACACCAATTTGATTTAGCTCTTTTGTTTGTCCCATTTTTTAGCCTTTTTAATAAGATTTAGTTATACAGTAATTATCCTAACGAAAAACAACAAAAAATAAAGAATGTTATTTTTATTACTATTTTTAGTTAAAAATTACTTAAACTAAATAGAATATAAAAAAATATTTATTAATCTTCTATTCTACTATTATATATTATAATTGTTTTTTAAAAAAGATTACACTTAAGAGAGGACGCTTATGTTTTTAGGGAAAAAAAAAGTGAGTAAAAAAGTAAGCACAGAGATAAAAAACACACTCATTAGCCAAGAGATGGAACTTGAAGGTATACTCAAAGGAGAAGGTGCCGTACAGATTGAAGGAATTTTCACAGGTGACATTGAGGTTACTTCTGTTGTCATTGGAGAAAATGGTATTGTTAATGGCACAATTAAGGCAAAAAATGTCATTGTCAATGGCTATCTCAATGGGTCTGTTAGCTGTTCAGCTTTAGAAATTATGCCCAATGGTTCGGTATCTAAAGCTATTCAAGTACAAAAAGTATTAATTGCAGGTATCGCTAATGGGACAATTGAAGCTCAAGAGGAGATTAAACTAGAGCGTATTGCCAAAGTTAATGTCACGCTTATGAAAGGTAAAAATATTATTGTCAATGGTCTTTTTAGAGGTAAGTTAATCGCTTCTGAACTCCTCATCATAGGAAGTAATGGCTCAATTACAGGAGAGATAACCGTTAAAAACATCAAAACCTATGAGGGAGGAAAACTAAGAGGTTCAATCCACAACTATCTTGAAGATGAAACTTTCACCCCACTTCAAGAAAACTCTCTCAATTAATCCTCTAAATCAAACCCACCCCAAAACTCATCATAGTCAAGGTTGGTAGCGTTTTGCTCCTTGGCGATGAGCTTCTCTTGCTCTTCCACAAAATAACGCTCTAAGGCTTCATCTAACATGGTGTTAATGTCTTTATTTAAGAGCTTTGCATAATACTCTAAACTTTCCAACTTATCTAACTTCAATTCTATTTTAATATCTTTCAAATCTTTCTCCTACTTTCCAAACAGATATATTAAATCAGGGAATAATACAATAATCAACAACGCTAAAAGCTGTAAGCCAATAAAAGGTAATACCCCTTTGTAAATTTGCCCTGTGGTCACTAAATTTCCAGCAGCTCCTTTGAGGTAAAAGAGTGCAAAACCAAAAGGTGGCGTTAAAAATGAGGCTTGTAGATTTAAAGCAATAAGTACTGCAAACCAAATGGGGTCAATGCCAAAAGCGTAGGCAATTGGCACTAAAATAGGCACAACCACAAAGGCTATCTCTATGAAATCAATAAAAAATCCTAAAAAGAAGATGAGTGCCATAGCTAAGAGTATGAACATCCACTTACTCCCTACTTCTTCTTTAAAAAATTGCATCGCCATTACATCGCCACCAAGTTCGTTGAATACCAATGAAAAAGCTGTTGCTCCAATGAGTATCATAAATATCATGGAGGTAAGTTTTACCGTTTCAGTAGAGGCGTACTTTAGCAAAGAAAATGAAAACTGACCATTGAAAAATGCCAAAAGCAATGCCCCTAAAACCCCAATGGCTGCCGACTCTGTGGGCGAAGCAATTCCTGCAAAAATTGACCCTAGTACTGCTCCAATGAGTAAGAGAGGTGGGGTAATGACTTTAAACGCTTCAAACACCACTTTTCCATAAGGCTCATCATTGACAATCGCAGGAGCTACCTCTTTGTTCAAGTAAGCATAAATCAAAATATAGAGTATATACAAAGCAATTAAAATCAGTCCAGGCACTACTGATGCTTTAAACAAATCGCCCACACTCAAATGCATCTGGTCACCCAAGACAATCAACACAATAGACGGAGGAATAATCTGCCCCAAGGTTCCAGACGCTGCAATAGCCCCCGTTGCCAGTTGTGGTGCGTAGTTATGTTTGAGCATCAAAGGCAAAGCAATAAGGCTCATCATCACCACCGATGCCCCCACAATGCCTGTACTCGCAGCCAAAATAGCCCCAACCACGACCACCGAAATGGCCAAGCCTCCACGCACTCCTCCAAAGAGTTTTCCCATGGAGAGAAGCAGGTTTTCAGCCATTTTAGACTTCTCTAAAATCAAGCCCATCAAGACAAATAAAGGCACAGACATCAGCGTAATATTTCCCATAATACCATAGACTCGGTAAGGTAACATATCTAAAACTTCTAGCCCCAATTCATCAGAAATAGAAGCAAAAAACAACGCCACCCCTGCAAAAACAAATGCCACATGAAAGCCTGTCATAAGTAAAGCTAATGTCAAAAGAAACATAAGCCAAAGAGGGTCTATCCAAAAGGCTAAATTAAGGGAAGAGAAGGCTAAAAATGAAATAATAATCGCAAAACCTAGCAAAAGATTTCGCTTAGAATTTAAGCTTTTATAGGCTTTTAGCACTTCAACCAACGCTTGTAAAATTAACAACACAAAAGCTAAAAACAGCACCCCTTTAATGAGCCAACGCGATTTTAATCCTCCAGGGTCTGAAGAGATTTCATTTTGCACATACGACTGCAAGGTCATATCATACGCCCCATTGAGAAAATACAAGGAAAAAGGTATGAGCAAAAAGAGCATTGAAAATATCTGAACTAAGGCTTTTGATTCTTGCCCATAGGACGAAAAAAAGATGTCCACACGCACGTGTTTGTCATGTTTTAAAGCATAAGAGAGTCCAAAGAGAAAAATAACATCAAAAAGATGCCATTCTATTTCTTGTAAAGCGATTGAACCTGCTGAAAAGGCATAACGCATAAAGGCATCGTAGCCTATAAGTAGGGCTAAAGCTAAGGCTAAAAAAGCAGATAGGTAGCCTGTTTTTTGGGTTAGGGTGCTTATGTACTTCAATTTATTTTATCCTTCATACAGTTTAACTCTTCTTCTATCTCTTCTATAGAGGGTAAAGAAGATTCTAGCTCCTTAGGTAATATATGGGTCAGTTCATACTCTGAAACCCCCATCGGCTTGTGAATATCACTTAAGGCATACTCCACCAATGTTTTATCTTTTCCTTTACAAAGTAATATTCCAATGCAAGGTATCAAAAGTAATTGCGAAACAGCTTGTTTCGTAATTTCATTTTTCTCAGAATAATATAAATACCATTTACGTATAAGCTCTAAGTTTCGTTTAGAAAACCCTTTCATATTCGGAAACTCATGCATCAAGTCTTGACTCATATTTTCAAGAAAAGCACTTCCCCAATTAGCACTTTTTTGTTTTTCAACAATCTCACCACCTAATTCCCAATAAAACTCTAGCAAGATACTATTTACTCTAACCGATGCTTTTATTTGAGCTTGTTGTGCTTTAATTTTAATTTTTTTTATAAACGCTTTATATTCTGTTGTTTGTATCTTAGACATTAGTTAATACCTTGGTAACTTTTGAAGTATTTTAACATTAAAAAATAATTTTTGTGATAAATATGTCAAATTGTAATATTTTGGATTTGAAAGAAATCCGTAGGTCGGGTTACCCCTATCCCGACAAATATTAGCATATTGATTTTTATTTGAACGATTAAATTTATTGGTTGTTTGGGCTTGTGTCGGGGTGAGGACAACCCGACCTACGGGTGGTTTCATATCAAATCACTTATGCATACTAAATGGTTCTAATATAAGGTATCTAAATTCTTCTTTATCTAATTTATCCATATTAATTTTAGACTTTTCCCCCCATATCTTTAGATATTTATCATTATAAATTTTAAAAATATTTCGTCTACTATTAAAGCTTTTCAATGTTGAAGCAAATAATAAATTATTATATGTAATTTTAAAAAAGTAATCTAACTGGGTTAAAGATAAAGATAAAGATAAATCATTATCAATATAAGCTTCATGTGTAATCTTATTTCGTATAGAATAGAGTCTCCATAAAGAGTTTTCCACACTTATTTTATACTTTGATATATATTTTTTTAAATCATTAGCAGTTTTAAATTTTTTAAACAAATCCTCAATACGCTTATAAATTACTGAAAACTACGGAAAAACAAAATTTCATACCCCAATCCCAGCAAAAGCGTTCATTTCAGCCCATAATTCATCAGAGATTCCATTATTTTCTTTAAATTGTAGAACAGATTGAGCAATCAGAAGCTT
>JALSHP010000346.1 GCA_026982175.1 Campylobacteraceae bacterium | reverse complement strand
AAGACTCTTTTTTGGACATCTAAGAGAGATGGCAGGGGTAGATGCTTCTGTGGTAGACAAGTTTACAGCATTAAATGGGCAAAGCGGGGTACAAGTAGTGGGTGTAAGCTATGCAGGTGTAGAAGATTTGGAGCTACAAGGGTGGTATTATCGTTTACATAAAGCCCAAGTTGATAGAATTGCATTTCTTGAAGCTGATTATGTAAAAAGTATAAGAAACATGAGTTATGGCATAGGGCTTCAATATGCACATCAAAGTTATAGTAAGGAGCGTAACGCTAAACTCTATGGCATTACACTTAGTGCTGCTCTTGACCCAATGAGCTTGACTTTTTCGGGTGCTTATACTAAAGTAGAGGGCAATGCTGTGACTTCTGGTTTTGGAGGAGGACCTTTTTACTCCAACTCCGAATATCTCATTGTGGACAATGCAGGAGCAGATGGAGAAGCGATTTGGTATGGGGTGGAATATGCCCCAACAAGTAGTCGCTTAGAGGGTCTTACTTTTGCTTTAGGGAGAGTCACATTGGTAGATAAACAAGGAGAAGAAGCAACTGAAGTAGATTGGGTGATGAGTTATGAACTCAATAAAAACTTAGAACTTCATGGTGTTTTCTCAAACTTAAAAGCTTCTCATGTGGATGAGGACGATGCAAAACATCTACGTGTTTTTGCCAATTATCATTTTTAAAATAGAAGGGAAATAAGTAGTGAAACTTTCAGAATTAAATAAGGGTGACCACGCCATCATTACCAACATAGGCAATGATGAAGCGTTAAAAGGTCGGCTCTTTTCATTTGGGATTACTAAGGGAGCAGCCATCAGTATTGAGGCTTGTTCTTTGGGAAGACAGACGGTTGAGATCCTAGCAGATGACACACTCATAGGACTTAGAATGAGTGAAGCCCAAAAGATAGAAGTTGAGATGCAAATAGATGAAAAAATGTTAGAGGAGAAAAAGTAATGGATACCATTAAAGTAGTACTTGCAGGTCAGCCTAATGTTGGAAAGTCTATGCTCATTAACACAATGTCTGGCTCAAACTCGCTTAAAGTCGGGAACTTTTCAGGGGTAACGGTCGAAAAAACAGAGGTCTCCTTTCATCATGATTCACACACGCTAGAAATGGTAGATTTACCAGGAACTTACTCCATTGGTGGTTTTACCCAAGAGGAGAAAGTGGCACATAACTATCTGCTCAATGAGGAATATGATGTTATTGTCAATGTTTTAGACTCCACCCATCTGCAACGAAATTTACTTTTAACATTAGAGCTTTTAAAACTTAACAAAAAGATGGTGTTAGCCCTCAACATGGCAGATGAGCTTAAAAAAGAGGGCTTAGAGATAGATGTTAAACAGATAGAAGCGATTGTTGGTGTGCCTGTGGTGTTGGTCTCTGCCAATTCAGGAGAAGGGGTTGAGGAGCTTTTACATGCCATACATGAAAGCTTTGATAGCAAACGCAGACGTAGCTCTAATATTGTCTACTCTGAAGTTTTTGAAGAGGAAATTTTTGAACTCTCCTCTTTTCTTGAAGCCAAAGGCTTTAAATTAAGAGATTTGAGTTCACGTGAGATTGCGTTACGTATCTTACTTGAAGACAAACATCTCTATGAAGAGATACATACCCATCCCATTATGATAGAACTTCAACCACGTATTGTCGCCGCACTTGAACATATCTATACCCATCATGAGACCAAAAATATGGTGGACATTAAAGCCAATGAGTACATCGCCATTGCACGAGGTATTCGTATGGAGACGGTTAAAAGTAAAAAGAAAAAAGAGCTTAAGAATCGTACGCAAAAGATAGATGCGATTTTACTCAACAAATTTATTGGTATTCCTATTTTTCTCTTTATGATGTGGGGGCTTTTTCAACTCACTTTTGAGATTGGTTCAATTCCGATGGAGTGGATAGACGCAGCCATTGGGGCGTATGGTGATTGGATTGGTTCACTCATCCCTCATGATGCCACACGCTCTTTGGTGGTAGATGGTATCATCGCTGGGGTGGGGGCTGTCTTGCTCTTTTTGCCAAATATTATCATTTTATACATTGGAATTACGCTTCTTGAAACCACAGGTTACATGAGCCGAGTCGCTTTTTTGCTCGATGGGTTCTTTCATAAATTTGGACTGCATGGTAAAAGCTTCATCCCTTTGGTGACAGGTTTTGGCTGTTCCGTTCCTGCCTATATGTCCACACGAACGCTCAAAAGTGAGAAAGACCGACTCATTACACTTTTTATCATAGGCTTCATGTCATGTGGGGCAAAAATGCCTGTCTATGTTCTTTTTGTGGGGGTCTTTTTTTCACCCCAAGAGGCAGGTAACATTCTCTTTCTTATCTACATTGCAGGGGCATTTTTAGGCTTGATTATGGCAAAAGCACTTAGACTTTTTGTCTTTAAAGGAGAAGCAGAACCTTTTGTAATGGAGATGCCAAAGTATCGAATGCCCTCATTTTCCCTCGTTTGGCATACGGTTTACAACAAAGCACGAAGCTACCTTAAAAAAGCAGGAACATTTATTTTAGCCGCTTCCATGCTCATTTGGTTTGCTTCAACATATCCCCAACAGCCCCTTTTTGAGAGTGAATTTTCAGCCAAAATAGAGGCAGCAGGAGACAATGCCGTATTGGTTAAAAGTTTAGAGAATGAACTTAAACTTAAAAAGCTTGAAAATTCCTATTTGGGACAAATTGGTAAAGCGACTGAACCAATTTTTGAACCATTGGGCTTTGATTGGCGAATGACGGTTGCCCTAGAGACAGGATTGGCAGCCAAAGAGGTAGTGGTCTCAACCTTGGGCGTACTTTATGCCATTGGCGATGAGGTCGATGAGGGAACAGTTTCACTTCAAGAGCAACTAAGAGCCAATATCTCATTTGCCTCAGCTATGGCATTCATTGTTTTTGTGATGATTTACCTGCCATGTTTGGCAGCTTCAATGGTCTTTGCGAAAGAGGCTGGAGGCTATAAGTATTTGGCATATCTGTTTGTCTTTACCACATTGACAGCTTGGATACTTTCATTCATAACCTATAGAGTTTTAGTGTAGAGTAAGAGCCTTTTAAGGCTCTTGCTAAAGGAGAGAGAAGTTATTTTACTTTATCAACACTTGGATAGACAAAAGACAACTCTTTATCTACAAAGACACGTTTAGGTTCACTTGTTGAGTAGGCATGTAACTTAACCAATAGGATTGAGTCCCCATTTTTCTCTTGGCTAAGGTTTTGATTAGTAGAGAGAATTAAGACCTCTTTTGTCCCTTTTCCTGCTTTAACCGTTGCTTGTTTAAAGCGTTTAATCTCTATTTTATCTGCATATTTCCCCACCACTTCAAGTTTATAGGTATGGGTATTAGGTTCGGTATTTTTAAAGAACATAAGGTAGTCATTACTTACGGTTTTATCTTCTATTTTATAGAGTCTATTTCCTTTGTTAATGTCTAAAATCATATACTCTTTTGTCCCGCCCATCATAATCATTACCACTGTAATAAGGGCTAAAACACCAGCGTACATATAGGTAATAGGTCTAAAGAGTTTGGTTTTATTTCCCTCATATATTTCGTTGTTACTTGACCATTGTACCAATGATTCTTTGCCGAGTTTTCCCATGACGGTGGTACAGGCATCAACACACTCTAAACAGTTGATACACTCTAACTGTGTCCCTTTTCTAATGTCAATGTGGGTAGGACAAACCGTAACACACTTCTCACAGGTGGTACACTCATTTTCTTCTTCAGGTAAATCTTTTTGTTTAAAGACTATTTTCTCTTTGTTTTCATCATAAATTTCTCCCCCACGACCTGGGTGATAGATGGCTTGAAGGGTATTTTCATCATAAAGAACCGATTGAATTCTTGAATAAGGACAGATGTAAATACACCAATCTTCTTTAAGGAAAATGACATCATAAACAAGAAAAGCAACAATGCCAAGTAGCATACCCATAACAACCATATGTTCCATTGGGTCTTGAATATAAGTAAAGAAATCAGCAGGGGGTACAAAAAACCAAATGAAGTTGGCAGCAGCCACAAATGAAAGAACTGTCCAAATAGCAATGGCAATCATACGTTTACCCGCATGTTTTTTGTAATCAGGCTCTTTTTGTTTGTTAGAGATACGTTTACGCATACCTAAAAGCTTGGTCTCAATGTAGTCACGGTAAATAACCCTAAAGATGGTTTGAGGACAACCCCAACCACAAAAGACTCGCCCACCCATTGCCGTAGCTGCAAAAATACCAATGAAGAGAAGCATGAGTAAAAATGGCATCATGTAAAGCTCTTGCATGTCAAAAACTGTTCCCATGAGGTGCAGTTGCTTATGGTCAAATGAGAGCAGAAATATCTGATTGCCATCAATGGTGATGAAGGGTAAGAGTAATGAAAAAAGTGTTATGGCTGCAAAAACATAATAACGTTTAATTCTAAACGGTTGTTTTTTCTCTTTGGCTTTATTTTTTTTGGGGGTACTAGTCGTAGCGTTCTTGGTCTCTTCTTGTTGGAGTGTTTCACTTTCCATGCTTATTCCTTTTTGAGTGTTTCAATTCGTTATAATGTTTAGATTATAGTGCAAATAAGATATAATTTTACTTATATCTTTAAATTATAATAATTATAATTTAAAATTATTAAAAAGGTTTCACTTGTCTAATGTAAAATGTACCCATTGTCAACTGGAGTTTGATGAATCAGTGATGATAAAAGAAGCACCATCGCTACATTTTTGTTGTAATGGTTGTCAAGGGGTTTATCATCTACTCAAAGAGGATGGCTTAGATGATTTTTACGACAAAATGCGTAACGACACCATTGCCCCACCGATTGAGAGTGGTAATGACAGTAGCAATTTTGATTTGGAGAGCTTTAAGCAACGTTACATTAAAAGCACCAATGAGGGCTTCTCTAGGGTCGATTTGGTGATAGAGGGGATTCACTGTTCAGCGTGTATTTGGCTCAATGAGAAGATACTCCATCAAATGGAGGGAGTGCTTGAAGTGAGCATTAATTTCTCAAACAACAAAGCCAAATTGATTTGGGATGAAGAGACGGTAAAACTCTCTTCGCTTATAGAAAAAATTCGCTCGGTAGGTTACAACGCTTACCCTTATGATTTTAATGAAGCTTCTCAACAATCAGTTGATGCCAAACGTGACTACATCACCCGTGTGGGTGTTGCCATTTTTGGGGTAATGAACATCATGATGATAGACGTAGCCAAATACGCAGGGTACTTTTCAGGCATGGATACTGAAGTGTTACATATGATTCACATGGTGGAGTTTCTCTTCTCTTCCATGGTGCTTTTTTACTCTGGTTGGGTCTTTTTTAAAGGGGCATACTATGGATTAAAGAACAAAATTATTAATATGGACTTACTTGTCGCTGGTGGGGCTACCATTACTTATATTTATTCGCTTACTATTTTGTTTGGTGCAGACGGAAAGAGTTATTTTGATTCGGTGGCGATGATTATTCTGTTTGTCTTAGTGGGCAAGTACTTAGAAGTTTTAGGAAAAAAGTCAGCCATGGATAGCATGGATAAGATGAAATCTCAAATTCCTTTGGAAGCGACCATCATAGAGAATGGGGCTAAAAAAGCAGTCATGCTTGACCAAGTGAGAGTAGGGGACATCTTAGAGGTACGCAATGGAGAAAAAGCTTCAGTCGATGGAAAATCCATTGTTGACCTTGCCACCTTTGATGAAAGCTCTTTAAGTGGTGAGTCGTTACCTGTGGAGAAACGCCAAGGAGATAGCATCTTTTCAGGGACGATTAACACAGGGATGGTAATGAGGTATGAGGCGACTAAAAACTATGCTAATTCAACCCTTAGTACGATGATGAATTTGTTAGAAGACTCATTGTCCTCAAAACCTAAAATAGAAGAGACAACGAATGAACTCTCTAAACATTTTTCATTGACCATTATTATCTTGGCGATACTCTCTTTTATTGGGTGGTATTTTTACTCTGGAGATTTTGAACAATCGCTTATTATTACCATTTCTGTTATTGTGATTGCTTGTCCATGTGCTTTGGCTTTGGCAACGCCCATCGCTTCTTTGGTGGGGATTTCGTGGGCGACTGAAAAAGGTTTGTTGTTTAAAGAAGCCAAGTTCATTGAGACTTTTGCCAAAGCTGACACGGTAGTAGTGGACAAAACAGGCACAATGACGACGGGAAATTTAAGTGTTAAGCAGCAATCCAAAACTTTAAGTGAAGAAAATTTAGCCTTACTTCATGCCTTACTCTCTGGCTCAACGCATCCTGTGAGTCAGTCGATTAAGCACTATTTAGAAGAGAAGCATGAAGAGATAAATGCGTTAAATTTAGAAAATATTGAGCAAGTTTCAGCCCAAGGTATGGTGGCAAATTATGCATCAAAAAATGAAAGAAAAAAGCTTTTGGGTGGAAATGCTAAGTTGATGCAAATGCATAACATAGAAGTAGAAAAGAGTGAGCATACGGTTTACCATTTTAGCATTGATGGGGTGTTGATTAGCTCTTTTGAATTGGAAGATGCGATTAAAGAAGATGCAAAAGAGCTTATAGACTACTTTAAACATGCAAAAATAGAACTTTTTATGGCAACAGGTGACAACCATGAAGTGGCATCGCGTCTAGCCAAAGAGCTAGGCATAGTACAGTTCATGGCAGAGATGTCACCTTTGGATAAAGCCGATAAAATTAAAGCTTTAAAAGAGCAGGGTAGAACGGTGGTGATGGTAGGTGATGGTATTAACGATACTTTAGCATTAAGCCATGCAGACATTGCCATTGCCATGGGTTCAGGGGCAGATGTCGCTTTAGCCATGTCCGATGTGGTAGTGCAAAACAATTCACTCTTAGGTATTCGAGATGCTTTTGTGATTTCACGACGAACTTATAAGTTTATTAAACAAAATTTGCTAATATCATTGTTCTATAATCTACTCACCATTCCTTTGGCAATAGCAGGGTATGTCATGCCATTGGTCGCAGCCCTTTCCATGAGTTTAAGCTCCCTTTTGGTGGTGGGAAACTCCATGAGAATTAAACAAAAAGATTCAAAATTAAAAGAGGAGAAGTAAAATGAATGAAGTATTACAGTTAGAGTTAATCGTAGGAGTAGTGGTAACATTTACACTCATTACTATTTTTGTGGCATCAGCTAAAAAAGGAAACTTTGATGACCAAAAGAAGATGATGGATGGGATGCTTTTTGATTCACCTGATGACTTACGAGCCGCAGCTGAAAAAGAGGCAAAACAAAAGGAAATGAGAGCTAAAAAAGAGTCGACTAAATAAGAAGCATTAAAAAATATATAAATAATTATTTATAATAATAACTTATTTATATAGTTTATTTTATATTTTAATAAGTTATTATTTAATTATGTATTCTAAATGTTATTTATTGTTTTTTGAGTATATTGTTTTAGATATTTTTTTCAATTTATCTTTATAAAAGCAATTTTTCCACATAAACAACACAGTTAAGCTTTAAAATATGCCCAGTTTTTTCCAATATGTAAAAATATTGTAAAAAAAATAAATTTTTAAGTTATAAAAAAGGGTTTTTATGATTAAGTTATTTTCAATTCTACTTCTACTATTAGTCTGCAATGGGTGTGCTTCAAATGCCAAAAAAATTCGACCTTCAATTCAGAAACCAACGGTTCAAAAATCAAGTTATAAGTTAGAACGTTTAAAAAATTATGCCGATAATATGGGGTGTAAAATGTTAAAGAGTGGATATATGGTTTGTCCTAAGTCAATGAATCGATAATCTCTGACTTAGAGTAGGAAATAGACCAATAAAAAAAGTCCTAAAATATGCACACTTTTAATCACGGTCATCGCCATGATATTACCAATTTGACAAGAGGTGCAGTTGTTGTATTTTTTTCCCTCATATTGGGCGTAAAAAAAGTAAACAATGGTTGTGAGTATTAAGAGTGTTATGAGTGTGTATTCTAAGTTCTTAATAAAATTTGTCTCTGATATAAAGAGTCCAATTATTACACCAATAATTCCTGTAATGACACCATATTTAATGCCATTTAAAATCTTGTCACTCTTTAAGTTGGTGGGACAGCTCTCTAGTGTTAATGTATTGGAGTTGTTCTCTAACTTTTGTTCAAAAAGGGCTTTCTCTTCTGCATTAAGTCGGGCTAAAAAAGTAGAACCCATAAGATAGTCATTTTTACGTTGAATGAGTATGGCTAAATCATCTTCGGTGGTTAGAAACTGCTGTTTTCCCTCTACATCTTCGTACATCAGTTTAATCTTTTTGGCACGGGTAGTAGTCGCGGTTAAGTTAGGAAAATAAGCGGTTGTTTCAGTAGGCGTAATCTTGCCCTCTTTAGTAAAAATGACAGGATTGATAATTTCAATAAATTTATCATCTTTTTTTATGACCATCACGGTGAGTGGTGAGCCAATCTGAAAGGCAGCTAAACCCTCTAAGCCATTGGCTTCCATGGTATCTTTGAGGTCGGTTAAGAGTTGGGTAAGTGTCTCATCAAAATGACGGACAGTTCCCCCAAACCCATTGTTGTTTTGGGTGGGGTGGGTTATGATTTGTTGTATCATACGATTTTAAAAAGCTTAGTGGCTTTTTGAAACGACAATGAGCATCTTGATGTTAATGACCACAAATCTAAAGAGTTGCCATATTTTACAAGTTCTCATTCCTCGTGCAAATTTTCCTGGAATCATGGTTAAGTTAAACGCATCATTTTTAGCGAAATTTAATTCTTCTTTATTCATTTTCTTCTCCTATTAAGTAGTAGCTAAGAATTAAACACAAATAATATTTATGCTAGAATGGTAAAATTATGGGACAAATAAAAAGAGTAGAAATAGATGAAGCGACAATTGTAATTATCAGAGAGATAATCAAAAAAGAGCATAGATACAGGAGTGAGAAAAAGAGCGAAAGCGATTTTGTATAAAAGCCAAGAATATAGTGTAAAAGAGATAGCAAAGCTTTTAGAAGTCAGAACTGATACTGTCTATGCATGGATATGTAAATATGAATTAGAGGGAGTAGAATCTTTTTACGATAAGCAAGGACGAGGAAGAAAAACAATTTTACAAGATTCAGATGCTGATAAAATCAAAGAATTGGTTATAAATAGTCCTTCGATACCTGTGGCGAATGCAAAGTTAAGAGATAAATTAAAAATATTTGTACATGATAATACACTAAAGAACTATTTAAAAAAAACTAAAATTGAGTTACACAAGAGTAAAGAAAGTACCTCCTAAAGAGCCAAATCAAGAGCTTTATGAAGAGAAAGTTAACTTGATAGAGAAATACGAAATGCTAGAAGATTCAGGAAAACTAGATATTTACTATTTTGATGAAAGTGGTTTTTCAATTGCTTCAAACTTACCTTATCTATGGTCAGAGGTCAAGAATACAGCTACGGTTAAAACACTTACTTGTAAACGAATAAATGTACTTGGATTTTTATCAAAAAAAGGAATACTAAAATCATTTATTGCTGAGGGTCGAGTCAATAGCGATAAAGTTATTGAAGTGTTTGATCAATTTGTAAAAACTTTGGATAAACCAACTGTTGTGGTTTTGGATAATGCCTCATTTCATAAAAGTAAAAAGTTTAAAGCCAATCTAGCTAGATGGTCAAACAAAGGCTTAACCCTTTTATATCTTCCCCCTTATTCTCCTGAATTAAATATTATTGAAACTCTGTGGAGGTTCATGAAGTATATTTGGATTGATTACTCTGCTTATTTGAATTATAATAATATGCTTCTTTATATCCAAAAAATATTTGATAACTATGGTAAAAGTTATAGGATAAACTTTTCTTAGTGTTTAATTATTGTTGGCTACTTAACAACCACTACCTCATGTTCATCTCCT
>JALSHP010000345.1 GCA_026982175.1 Campylobacteraceae bacterium | reverse complement strand
ATTAGTTTAGCAAGGCATAAAATTCTTTAGGGGCATCGACTTCAAAAGTTATCTCTGTTTTCTTAGTGGGGTGAAAAATGGTAAGCTTAGTGGCATGAAGCCCCATTCTATCGCCTTTTTTGTAGTCTGAACCATAACGCTCATCTCCTACTACGGCGTGGTTTAACCATGACATATGGGCTCGAATTTGGTGCTGTCGTCCTGTTTCAATGTGAACTTCAAGTAATGAGCGTGCATTTTTACTCTCTTTGACTTGATAGTGAGTAAGTGCATATTTTGCTTTGGGGTGTTCACCCACATGGACTTTGTATTGGGTTTCATCTAAATGTAAAGGCTGTTCAATGCTTCCTTTTTTCTCTCGTGGTGTTCCGTGAACAATGGCTAAGTAGATTTTTTTAGCTTTATTCCATTTGCCCATGGTGGCTTCTCTAAGTTCACGAGAGGTAGCAAAGAGTAAGATGCCTGAAGTTTCACGGTCAAGACGATGCACAGGGATGAGGTCGGGGCTTTTTCTGCCTTTGGTGAGTTGTTGGCGTAAAATGGCTAAGGCATGGTTTTTGTTTTCTTGCTTGGTCCCTACTGAAAGAAGCCCTGCTGGTTTGTTGATGGCGATGAGTTGCTCATCTTGATAGATAATCTCTAAGCTTTTAAGCTCTGACGTGTTTTGTCGTTTGTTAATAATGCCAATCTCCACAAGGTCATCTACCTCTAAAGGAAAATCATGTTTAGTGGTCACTTTACCATTGACAGCTACGGTAGCAGATTTAAGACGCTCTTTTACTTTTTTCTTTGACCAATTATGTAGGGTTGTGAAGAGAAAGTTTAGGAGTTTGTCTTCTTGTTTTACTTTGTGTTGTTCTGCCATTTTATGCCTTAAAAATAATATTTTGAATTATAGCAGAGTTAAAGGCTGTGATATTTAATTACTAAGTAACTTTTATATAACTTAAGATATACTTACAAATATTTTTTAATATTTATATCAAGGAAAACAATATGTTTAGTAAAATAGTTTTAGCAACAGTAGCAACAATTTCGTTAGCTAATGCAGTTGATGATTTTTCATCAGAGAGATTATTGGGGATTGAAGTGGGGTATACTTCAGCAAATACACCTAATGGACTAGGTTTAAATGAAAGTAATAGTAATATAGAATTTGGTTTACGTTTAGGTGCCCAAAATGAAGAGTGGAGAACTACAGTTCGTGCAAATTCCTTGTCTACAGGGGAAAAAAAATATCAAAAATTGATGATAGATTTTGACCGTTTTGTCTGGGCCAGTCTTTATAAAACAGATAGTATTGTTTTTAAGCCTTATTTAGGTGGGCATATTGGTTGGTTACATTATACAGATGATATTACTTCAGCGAATGGTCTCGCTTATGGTGGACAGTTAGGAGTAGCATTGAATGTGTTAAATGAAGTAGATTTTGACTTGGGATACAGATATACTATGACAGATGTTAGTAAAGTGAATGATATGAGTTCATTTGTCTTTAGTGCAAATTATTTGTACTAGGAGTTGAGATGAAAATTATTTTTAAATTAGTAATGATGAGTTTTATTGGTCTTTTGTTAGTCGGATGTGGTTCAGAGACTACAACACAATCTGACCTTAGTGTTAAATCAAGAAAAAGTACTTTGAATGCAGGGAATAAGGGCATGAGCATGGATCTGATTTTAACCAATAATTATGCGTCAAATGTTCAAGTTGAGCTTAAAGATTTGGTTGTAAATGTATCTCCTTGTGTAATTGAACGTAGTTCTTTAAATCTTAGTAATGTTAGTTTTGGAACGCAACGTAATATTGAAATAACGGCACAACTTTTATTTAAAGATGCGTGTTTACCTACTAATTATAAATTAGAGGGTACAACTGTTTTAACACTGGATGGTAAATCAAGAGAACTTCCTTTTGCTTCTTCATATCAAGAGTTAAATACGACAGCATTAATTGAAGAAGAGAGTACTTCTGAAACGAATACAACAGCACTAATTGATCCTGAAACCCTTATTCGACCTATTCTTGTTATTCCAAATGATTTAAAAGAGATTAAGTTAAATACTAATAGCCAAAGTGTTGATATGGTAATTAAAGTATTTAATGGTACTACTCCTTATATGAAAGGCAGTGTTAAAGTTGAATTGCCATCAAGTGTTTTAAGTGGTGAGGATGTTGGATTATTTGAAGCTTATGAAGTACCTGTTAATGATCAAGGACTTGCTATATTTAAATATACTGGGCCTTCTAATTTAAAATCTTTAATTCAACAAAATAAATTAAGTAGTCTCTTTAAGTTTTATCATATAGACAATGCAAATGCAAAAGAAGCGTTAAAAGTTATCTATTCAATTGAAGAAGACACTTATGTCCCTGTCGAATATAGTTTAGATATTACAACTAAAGATAATGACTTTAGCATGGGGATTCCAAATAATCAAAAAACATTTACTATAAATTTAAAAGATAGTGATGGTAATAATATTAATAATAGTGATGTTAAGATTACTAAGATTGAAGTAACTACAGAGAATGCACTATTGGTTAATATTATTAATACACAGACAGGTGGGCTTGAGACAACTTTAGCCTTAGAGAATATCAATCAAAGTGCTTTTGTATTAACTTCAAAAAAACTCTCAGGAATTACCCCTATACGGGTGACTATGGAATTTATAGATAATAATAAACAAGAAAAGCGACTCTCGACAGTTGTAAATGTCCGTGTAATGTCTGGACTCCCATCGGCAATTTCTATCTCTTATGTAGGTACAGATATAGATACATCAAGAGCAAAATATGAAGAGAAGTTTGCTATTTCCGTAACAGATGAGTATGGAAATAAAGTTAATACAAGACCCTATATCTCTTTAGGTGCATTGGTAGGATATGCCGTTGATGGGAATGAATCTTCTCCTGTTGAATCTAATGAAACTAAGAGATTATATTATGGGAAAAGTGATATTGTAGATGGTATCGCAAATGGTATTGTTAATCCGTTAGATGATGATTTGGCAGAGAGTACAAACTTTGAAGATGATATTCGTAATGATGTCTTTAAATATGTCAATAATGAAGGGACGAACTCTGATAAATTGGTTGTTTTTGGACAAGGTAAAAACTATGAAGCAATGGGTAAATGGGATTTCTCAAAAATAGATGACAGTACATTAAAACTAGAAGATGATTATCTAGGAACGTTACGTTCAGGACTCTCTTATGCCATTGGACGAAACTATTACCAAGACCAATGTGCAGATGATGGTCGAGAGTGGTTAGGAAGTACAGATGCACAGAGTTATCAACTTGATGAAGAGGGTACTGTTGTTGTCTCTTATAAATATGATTACCATTTAACAGGAAAAGATGCACTTATTTGGGTCAATTTAAGTGGGTATCAGTCAGATACAGAAAAAAATACCCGTATTGGTGAAGTAAGTAAGCATACTTTACGAGGTAGAGGATTGGAGAGTAGACCAACTGCTGGATATGCTGTATCTAAAGGAACAACAGCTACGTTAAGGTTTGATATTCATCATCAAGAAGTAGCTGAATGGTATCAGAATGCTCACTTTGGGTATGCTATTGTTGCCAATAAATGTGCAAATGTAACAGTATTAGATAGTATTAACTTTCACGATGCTAGGTCATGTATCAATGGTGGTGTTGCTTATGTTGAATTTACTGTAACTGCCCCAGTAGAGGCAGATTGTTCATTTAATATTCAAAATAGTGTTGTGGCGAATGAGTTTTAATTCATAGAGAAAGAGGCTTAACTCTCTTTCTCAATATGCTTAACCCACCTCTTTCTTTCTTTTTACTATAATTCCACATAAAAATATCTCTACATTTAATAGGTAAACCCATGATTGATTTAAAATATTTACAAAAAAACTTTGACGAAGCTTCTGCTAAGTTCATTAAAAAAGGTGTTGATGCTGAAACACTTGAAAATTTACAAGAGCTTTTTTCGACGCTTAAAGAGAAAAATGCCACGTTAGAAGAGGCAAAGGCAGAGCAAAATAAAATGTCTAAACTCTTTGGTGAGTATATGCGTGAGAAAAAAGATGTCACGGAGTTAAAAGCACAAGTTGATGCAAAAAAAGAGGCAATAGTTGGGCTTCAAGAAGTAGCAAGAGAGGCACAAGAGGCTTTAGAAAAAGTAGCTCTTGCTATGCCAAACTTACCAGATGACGCTGTTCCAGAGGGTAAAGATGAAGATGACAATGTGGAGCTTAGAAAAGTTTTAGAGCCTAGAACTTTTGATTTTGAACCCAAAGAGCATTGGGCATTGGCTGAGATGAATGGATGGATAGAGTTCGACCGTGGGGTAAAACTGGCAAAAAGTCGTTTTGCTGTGCTTCGTGGTCAGGCTGCTCGAATGGAGAGAGCGTTAATAAACTTCTTTTTAGATGTGAACCGTGAAAAGGGTTTTGAAGAGGTTTATGTTCCGTTTATTAATAACGCTACCATGCTTCAAGGGACAGGACAGTTACCAAAGTTTGAAGATGACTTATTTAAGATTGAGGGTGAAGATTTATATCTTATTCCTACGGCAGAAGTTCCTTTGACAAATCTTTATAATGATGAAATTTTAACCCAAAAAGAGTTGCCTATTTTATTAACAGGCTATACCCCTTGTTTTAGAAAAGAGGCAGGAAGTGCTGGGCGTGATACGCGTGGAATGATTCGACAACATCAGTTTGACAAAGTTGAGATGGTTGCCATTGCGACACCTGAACAGAGTGAAGCAATATTTAAAATGATGGTAGAGAATGCCTCAGACATTTTAACCCGTCTTGAACTACCTCATAGAGTTGTTGAGCTTTGTGGTGGAGACCTTGGATTCTCTGCTGCTTCTACCATTGACCTTGAAGTTTGGTTACCTGGGCAAAATAAATATCGGGAAATCTCTTCTATTTCAAATACACGAGAGTTTCAAGCAAGAAGAGCAAAAATACGTTATAAAGATGGAAAGAAAAATGTTCTAGTCAATACCTTAAATGGTTCAGCTTTAGCAGTAGGGCGAACATTGGTGGCGATTATGGAGAATTATCAAAATGAAGATGGAACAATTACTATTCCCGAGGTATTAAAACCTTATATGGGCATGTAACTTTAGACGTAAATTGTCTAAAGTTAGTTGCGTTATAAGCTGATGACTCTAATGTTGTCAGCCAAACGTTGACATAGAATTTTTTCGATGGATGCCAATGTGTTTCCAGAAGATTCACAAGAGACACATGCCCCTTGATACTCTACATAGACCATAAGGTATTCGTGTCTTTCACTTACATTGAGTAGCTCTACATCACCATTGTCTTTTTGTAAAAAACCTCTAATATCTGTCTCTATTACGCTGTCTATTTTGTTGATTTTTTCAACCATATCCATGGCTGCAAATTCTTCTTGTTCTGTCATATTAATCCTTTAATAAGTGTAAAGTATCATATAAATATTAATATTAGCTGAACTTAAAAAGTAGAGAAGATTTTTTACTCTGACGAGCTATTTTTATCCATATTTTCAATATAGATTGCGAGTTCTTTAATCTCTTCAGGTGAGAGTTTACTTAGTTGTAAAAGCATGATGTTTCCTAATCCATATTGATTTAATTCTCCCTCTTTATACGCAGTGAGTTGTTTCACGGTAAGGTTACTCTCTTGTGCGGTGATAATTTTAGATTGTCCCATGGCTGAAAGTTCTCCATGCTCTCCATGACAACCCGCACAGTTCTTATAAAGTTCTTCACTGTTAGCTAGAAGAGCTACTGTTGCACTCATAGTCAATAGCATTGTTTTCATAATATAACTCCTTATGTTAATTTATAAGTATAAAATAATTTTGTAAGAGAATTGTGGAATTCTGAGAAGCTATGTTATAATGGTAAAAATAAATTATAAAAGAGGACATAAATATGTTTAAAAAAACAGTAATGGCAACGCTTCTAGCATCATCTATCTTATCAGCAGAGAGTGGTGGTAGCATTAATATTAATGACAAAGATGTAGAGGTAGAAGCGATATTAGATTCAAGAAATTTAGCAGCATTTCAAACGAGTAGTACACTTTTCTTAGCAGATGCTAACTTGTTAAGTTCTGATAACCAAAAGCTTTTAGGCTTAGGTCTTTCGGCGAACAATAAAGTTGAGGGCTTAATTGGTGTTGAGATGAGTTTTGGTGTCAAGTTTATTTGGGCAGAAGTTGGGGCTGACAAGAATAACTTTACTTCAATCCCCTTAATGGCAAAAATAAGATATACACTTCCTCCATTGATGTTTAACATTCCTCCTGTGGGTGTTGAAGCCAAAGGTCTCTATTCTCCTGGCTCTTTAAGTTTTGGTAATGCTGAGGGCTATAGTGAGTTTAGATTTTCAGGAGATATTGAGATGATTGAAAATGTAAAAATCTATGCAGGTTATAGAAATATTCATACCAAATATAATGGTTTGTCGAGAGACCTTTTTAATACAGGTTTTTATGCAGGATTAAAAGCGACTTATTAAAAAGCGACTTATAAAAAGCTACTTATGAGTAGCTTTTAATTTTTTACTCTACTGTGACTGATTTTGCCAAGTTTCTTGGCATATCGACATCATTCCCTAATCTTACTGAAATTTCAAGTGCTAAAAGTTGGGTAACTACCATCATTTCAAAAAACTCTAACATTGGGTGTGAGCTGTAGGTTGTTTGCACAAAGTCATCAGCCAAATCAAATGCTTCAGGTGAAATGGCCAAAAGTGTTACATCTCTAGCACACAACTCTTCTACATTAGATTTAATTTTGTCATAATGCAATGACTTTGGCATTAGTGCTATGGTGAAAAGCTCGGCATCAGCTAAAGCGATTGGTCCATGTTTCATCTCTCCAGAAGGGTAACCCTCTGCATGTAAGTAAGAAATCTCTTTGAGTTTTAAAGCTCCTTCTAGTGCCAATGGGAAAAAGAGGTCTCGACCAATGAAGAAGAATCCATGCCCATGTAAATATCTTTTAGAAAGACGGGTCATTTTACTGTGAAGTTCCTCTTTGACTAAAAGTGCTTTAGGCGTTTGACGCATGGCTAAAAGTTCTATTTCCAAAACTTCTTTAGAAATTGTTTTTTTAGCTTGTGCAACATAAATAGCCAACATCCATAGAACCATGGTCTGTGTTGCAAATGCTTTGGTACTAGCAACCCCTTTTTCGATACCTGCACGAGTTAGCACAGCAGCGTCAGACTCTCGAACAATGGAAGAGTTGTCTACATTACAAATACTTAAGCTTTTAAGCCCAGCTCTTTTTGCCATTTTAAGGGCTTCAAGTGTATCAGCTGTTTCACCACTTTGAGAGATGGTAATAAAAAGTGTATCATCACGAAGTAGAGGCTCTTTATATCTAAATTCAGAGGCTATCTCTATTTGGCAAGGAATTTTAGCGAGTCGTTCAAAAAGATAAGAGGAAGCAAGTGCTGAGTGATACGACGTACCACAAGCACAAATTTTAATGTTAGAGATGTTGTCAAAGAGTGTAGGGTCTAACTCTTCAAAATCAATTTTTCCATCGAGTACACGACCCATCATGGTATCATTCATCACGGTACTTTGCTCATAAATCTCTTTTTCCATGAAAAATCTATACCCATCTTTTTGTGCCATGGCTTTGTCTGTGGCTAAAGCTTGTTTTGTAAATTTTTTTTGACCATCAACATTAAAAAGATGAAGTTTTCCATTGTGTGCATAACCAAATTCACCATCTTCTAAATAATACACTTCCGTGGCTTTTCCAATAATGGGGGTATCTGATGAAGCAAAATAAATATCATTGTCTTTAAATCCAATGAGCATGGGAGAGCCATTTTTTGCAAAATAAATGCTCTGCTCATCTGCTTCAGTGATGAGTAGCGTGGCATAAGCCCCTTCTAGTCTTTTAATTGTATCTTGAAATGCTTTCCATGGAGTATTATTCGGATTATTATTAATCTTATGATTTTTTTCAAAAAGATGCACAATGGTTTCGGTATCTGTTTGGCTTAAAAACTTAGCACCTTCTGCTTGTAACTCTTTTTTAAGGGCTTGATAGTTTTCAATAATACCATTGTGTACCACAAAAGAGTAAGCTCCCATATGGGGGTGAGCATTGAGTTCTGTGGGTTTACCATGGGTTGCCCAACGGGTATGTCCAATGGAAACACCAAAACCTTCACTGCTATAATCTTTTGTTTTTTCTCTAAGATTTTTGAGTCGTCCTACTGCTTTAAAATTTTTCAATTGTTTATTTTCTATAATGGCAATACCTGCTGAGTCATAACCTCTGTATTCTAGCTCTTGTAATCCATCTAATAAAATTTCTTTTTTTTCATTATTTCCAATGTAGCCTACTATTCCACACATATTTAATTCTCCGTAAGTTCTTTAATAATTAGTTCTGTATTATCGCAAAAGTTTCCATCTTTTTCGATTAAGAAAAGGTCATTTACACGGTTTGATTTGGTGTATATTTTTGCAGAACTAATGTCAATCTTGAGCTTGTCAAAAAGATTAATGACATAAGCAAGAAGACTCTTTTGATTTAAACAATTAATGGTTAAGAGAGCATGTTCTTTGGAGTGATGACAATCAATAAAAATATCATTTTTTGAAATAGTGGGTTTCATGATTTTATTTTTATGGATAGAAGTTAAGGATTCAATGAGCAAGGGATGTAACATCTCTATCTCTTCTTCTGTGAGCTTTTGGTTAAAGTCAATACGAAAATATTTGATCTTATTAAAGAGTTTATAGATGTCCATATTGACAATATGAAGCTTGGAGAGTTTACTAAGTAGATAACTAAGGTCAAGGTTTCCTTTACGTAAAATCTCTATGGTTAAAAATTTATTATTGCTAAGCGTAAAGTCATAATCATTTAGAATAGAAGCTTTGTGAACAATGTTGAGAATAGATTGGGGTTTGTTTCTTATGAAAAACATATCAGAACTAATTTTAAGGGTCTTTTTTTGTAAAGATTTGGGGAGCAGTTGAAAGGTGATGAGTTTTTGGAGTTGTTTCTCCTTTTTTACGCGTTTAGAAGTCTCCTCTAGTAAATTTACAGAAGAGAGAGCAAGAGAGGCGTGTTCGTAAAGCGTATTAATAAGTCTAGCATTACAGTCATTGTAGATTTTTTTACCTACACCATTCATGTCTGCATAGGTTAAAATATACATATAGTCTAGCTCTTTTTGACTTGGGAAATGGGCTAGAAATTTCAAAATAACCTGTTCGGAGTGTAAATCTTCACGTTGAGCCGTCACACTCATAAGGGTATGGTATAAAATAAGATTTTTACCTATTTTAATAAGCTTTTCTGAACAGTTGAGCTTTTTTGCAAACCCTTTAAAAAGAACTGTACCCACTTCTGAATGGTCTTTTTGTCGACCTTTCCCTGCATCATGGATTAAGACGACTGCTTTCATGAAGATTTTCTCTTCTAAGCTTAAGTTTTCATAGAGCTTTTTTATCTGTGGCTCTTTGATGTTCTCTAAGGCTTCAATACATTTAACTGTATGAATACCCACGGCATATTGATGATAGCCATCAAATTGGGGTAGGTGAATCACTTTTTTTAGATAGGGAATGGTATAGCCTAGAAGTTTTGCATCAATGAGTGTTTTTAAGATGAGATGACTTTGTGTTTGTTGAAAAATAGTATGAATAATAGTATAGATATTCTCCTCTTCTTTCCCCTCTGTATAGCAACAAATTAATGCTTTCAAAAAGCTAGGATGAACAGGAAAATGCTCCTCTTTAGCTTGGCTCATCTGTTCTAAAAGTTCATAAAAAGAGCTAGATAGTTGAGGGGTTAGCATCTTCTTCTTATTGTAATAGTGACTTAGTTCATCTATCCAAATAATGCTATAAAGTTTAATGGTTTTAAGACAAGAGATGACTTGA
>JALSHP010000344.1 GCA_026982175.1 Campylobacteraceae bacterium | reverse complement strand
TGTTATTCGAGAGAAACTTAAAGAGTTTATGCAAAAGGAGTTTGAAAAGAGTACCGATATGAGTGCCTATAATGCCTTACTTCAGAAGTATAATAGCGATGACTTAAAAGAGTGTAGCATACTTTTAGAAGATAAAATTCACCACAATACGCTTTTAATGAATGGTGATATGTTGAAGATTCTTTTTATGGCATTGCTTATTATATTTTTAGTTGTTTTTCAAGGTCAACTGATGACATTGGGCTTGTTAATCCTCACGTCAACAACGCTCACGCTTTTGGTAAGTGGAATAATGCTTCCAATGTTAGAGATAGAAGCAAAAGTAGTTAAACTCTACTTTATGGTACTTGACAAACCAATTATTTTTGAAAATCAGATACTCTTTTTTCAATCTAAAAGCATTAGTGATTTGTTAAGCCTATTGTTACATTCACAAGAGGGTAAAATGGTTTTTGTGGGAGTATTATTAGGAACATTCTCGGTCATTTTTCCACTTTTAAAAGTACTCTCTATTACTATTTATTTCTATTTTAAGCGTATTGGTCAACATCCTATCATTAAATTTTTTGCCCTCTCTTCTACCAAGTGGTCAATGGCAGATGTAATGGTGGTTTCTATATTTATGGCATATTTAGGCTTAGATGGTGTGGTAGGAAGTGAACTTTCAAAACTAGAAGCACAACGTAACGCAGTTAATATGATAAGCTCTAATGGAACACATTTAGAGGTAGGTTTTTTTCTCTTCTTGGGCTTTGTCTTTAGTAGTTTTGTTCTCTCTATTGTGGTGAAACAAGCAGATAGAGAGAACTAAGTCCCTGACCAATATTAATTCTCTGATGAACGCCACTCTGCATGGTCGTAGAATTTTTTATCAAATTTATATTTGTAGGTAATTACCTCTGGTTTTGCTACAAATTCTTCAGCATAAAAAGCATCAGGGTCTTTAGTCAACTCTGTTGTCCACTCAGGATTGGTATTTTGAGGCATCTCAATCTCTGTTGGTAAATTCATGGTAAGCAACTCTTGTTGTACCATTCTATCTGCTTCATCATTTTGAAGCATTCCAAAATCTCCATTGTAAAGATGGGCATCTGACATTGAGATAACATCATTATGTGCTGTACATCCTGTTGTTGCTAGTGTTGCGATAGATAATAATAGATATAGTGATAAATTTTTCATTTTAATGATCCTTAATTGTATTTAATAATTTTTAACTTAAAAAATTATATAGTATATAAGCTTAAGAATAATTAAAAAATAATATATTTATTAAAAATTAATAAAAAATAATATTAACTATTATATTTATAATAATTTAAAGTTATAGAAAAAAAGGCTATTAAACTCTACAATAGGTTACAACCCTTAAAAATTCTTCTTATATTATGAAAGGCTTAAAAATCTCTTCATTAATTTTTATCTATAATCAAAAATTATTAAAAACATTAGGAAGATAGATGTCAAAAGTGGAGACCATACAACAATACACCCCCTATGAGCAGATAGACAAAGAAGAACTTAAACAAGATATTGAAGCGATTAAAGAGAACATTGGAAACCCCAGTGAAGAGGATTTTCAACATCTTCTTAAAATGGAACGATGGGGAAGAACATTTACCTTTTCAGGCTATGGGCTTATTGTTGCATTGGTGACATTGGAGCTTTTTGCCCCTGTGAGTAGTTTACTCTTTTGGAGTTTTGCCATTGTCTCTGCCTTTCTTATTAGTACAGGGAACGTAGCCCGTTGGGCAAATGTTACGCACCCTATTTTACATGGAGCTTATGATAAAGTACCCAATGTACCGTTTCACTATACACGAAAAGGCTTTGCCAAAGGGAGTCGCCGTTATCTTGATTGGTTAGATTGGATAGAACCTAAAGCTTGGTCATATGAGCATAACATCATGCACCATTACCATTTAGGAGAAAAAGATGACCCCGATAATGTGGAACTCAATACCCAATGGATAACCCAATCAAAAATGCCAATGTGGGTAAGATATATCTTAATTTATTCATTTGCTGCGACATGGAAATTTACCTATTATGCACCCAATACATTAAGGGTTTTAGCCAATAAGAAGCTAAAAGAGGAAGATAAAATTGAGATAGAATCACTTGATTGGAGTCCTAAAACCCCATTGGGACTTGAGTTGTGGATGGACAATATTTTGCCTTATTTTATTATTAAGTTTATGGTAATTCCTGCTCTTTTTATTCCCTTTGGTATCTCGGCGGTCTTTACGGCACTTTTAGTGGTAGTATTGGCTGAAGTGTTTACTAATTTGCACTCTTTTTTAGTCATTGTTCCTAACCATTCAGCTGAAGATATCTATATGTTTAGTGAACCCTCAAAAGGAGAAGGGGAGTTTTATTTGCGTCAAATTATGGGCTCGGTAAACTACAACACAGGTTCAGACTTTATTGACTTCATGCATGGGTGGCTAAACTATCAAGTTGAGCATCATCTCTTTCCAAACTTACCCCTTAGCCAGTACCAAAAGATGCAACCCATTGTGAAAGAGATTTGCAAAAAGCACAACTTAGAATATCGCCAAGAGTCTGTCTTTAAACGGATGAAAATGACCATTGAATTAATGGTTGGGAAGACCAAACTTTTAAGAGTCGATGGGGTTTAAAGCTTATCATTACACTTTAATAAGTATAATCCTTTCAATTATGTTTTAAGGACAGATATGAAAAAAATTTTATTTTCTATTTTAATTTCAAGTTATCTGCTTGTTGCCGATGCATTGCCAACAAGTATTAAGAGTTCCATTAAAAGTGTTAGCAATACAAGCGTAACACTTGCTTCAAATATTCCTAAAGGAATGAGTGGTATAGTGGTACACAACTACGGTAATGGACTCTCTGCCATTACCCATATGCTTGTTTCAGAAGGTGGAGCAAGTGCAAAAGTAGGGGCGTACAGAGCAACGCTACATAAAAATATTCCTAGTATTAAAACGCCTGTTACCGTAGGGGACAAGGTGATTTTTGGAAATTTCTACAACAATGTACTGCTCATTGCACCCAACCAAACAGCCTACAAACAGATTACTAAAAAATTTCAAAGAACATGGGTTCATCCAGATGCTTTTTCTCTGTATTTTATGCAAGAGGGGGAGAGTTCTATTAGCATGAATAATTTAGAGAAGTTTGCCAGAAAAAATCAAGTAGGATTGGTTTTAGTAGTGACAGCAGATGAACTACTTGTCATTGACCCTATCTCAAAAAGTGTGATTGGACGAACAGCATTAAAGACAAATCCTAACACAGCGATGACTCCTTTTTATGCACGATTTGAGCAGATGGATGTTTCGGTATTTGGTATGTCAGATAAAAGTTTAACCCCTTATTTTAAATCAGTAGCAGGACTTAAATAAAATGATAGATAAAAAACATTTAAAAGCATTTACCGATATTGTTGGTAAAGAGAATATCTTTGATGATAAAGCCCATATGTTAGCATACAGTTATGATGCTACTAGAACACGTTATGAGCCAGATGCGGTCATTTTCCCACGGCATGAACAAGATGTAAGTGATATTTTAAAGTATTGTAATGAACATCTCATTGTCATTACCCCAAGAGGTGCAGGAAGTGGCTTTACAGGTGGGGCATTACCCGCTAATGGTGGGATTATTTTGGGAATGGAGAAACACATGAACAAAATCTTAGAAATCGACACACAAAACATGGTAGCCGTAGTCCAACCAGGAGTGATTAACAAAGATTTGCAACGTCATGTGGAGGAGTTAGGACTTTTTTATCCTCCAGACCCAGCGAGTGAAGATTACTCAACTTTGGGTGGAAATGTTAGTGAAAATGCAGGGGGCATGAGAGCCGCGAAATATGGAATTACCAAAGATTATGTTATGGCACTTCGTGCTGTACGAACCAATGGGGACATTATTCAAGCAGGAAAACGTACCATTAAAGATGTGGCAGGGTACAACACCGCAGGAATTTTAATTGCTTCAGAGGGAACATTAGCCGTGCTTACTGAACTTACGCTAAAGCTCATCCCTAAACCAAAGTTCAAAAAGACCTACATGGGCATCTTCCCAAGTGTAGACAATGCCATGACGGCTGTTTTTAAATCATTAGCCAATGGAGCAAACCCTGTGGCGATGGAGTTTTTAGATAAGTTGGTAATTGAAGCACTCATTGAGAAGTTAGGCGTAGATTTACCCAAAGATGCAGGTGGCGTTCTCATTGGTGATGTGGACGGAAATGTTCCTGAAGAGGTCGCTTTTCAACTTGAAACCCTAGAGGCTTCATTTAAAGAGAATGGGGCAATGGAATTTAAAGTTGCCCAAGATGAAGATGAAGCCAAAGAGCTTTGGTATGCACGTAAAAATGCCTCACAATCCATCACCATCTTTGGAAATAAAAAGCTCAATGAAGACATCTCTGTGCCACGTTCACTTTTACCTGAAGCCTTAGAAAAAATCTATGCTTTAGGGGCAAAATATGGCTTTAAAGTTCCCTGTTTTGGACACGCAGGAGATGGTAACATTCATGTCAATGTCATGATAGATATTTCGCAGATTGACGAGGGTCATAAGTGTATTGAAGAGATTTTCCAATTGGTTGTTGACATGGGGGGAACATTGAGTGGCGAACATGGTATTGGTACCTCTAAAGCTCCTTTTATGGACATTGCATTCAATGAGCAAGAGATGAACCTATTTAAAGATATTAAAAAGGCATTTGACCCCAATAATATTTTGAATCCTGGGAAGATGGGACTTAACTAAAAGATGACAAAAACTCCTTTAATTACACGAAACTTAATCAAAAGCTACTATGTGTTTTTAAGGGATTTCCTCTCTTCTCTTTTTCAAGATAAACTATCCTACTACTCTGCGAGTTTGAGTTACTATACGCTTTTTTCGATTATCCCTTTATTGGTCATTATTTTATCTATTTTCACCAATTTGCCTCTATTTGATGATGTTTACAAAGAGATACAATCCATGCTTTTTGAGAACCTTATGCCGATACATTCTAAAGAGATTCTCAATCACATTAATGGTTTTGTAGAGAACTCTGCTAAGCTTGGAATGGTAGGGGTAATTTATGTTCTATTTGCATCTTTGATGTTCTTTAAAAACTATGACTACATTGTTAATGATATTTTTGAAACAAAAAGAAGAAGCTTTTGGTCTTCAGTAACAGTCTATTGGACATTGGTGACGCTTACCCCTATTATGATGGTACTCTCTTTTTATGTCTCAACTCAAATTCAAGTCATTTTAGATAAAAATCAATTTACTGATGGGATTGAAGTACTGAAAATTTTACCATTTTTCATTGTTTGGTCTATCTTTTTTTTAACTTATAAAATCTCTGCTAATACCCATGTTTCTGTTAAAGCAGCAGGTATTAGTTCTTTTATCGCCTCTTTATTTTGGTACATTGCTAAAAGTGGGTTTATCTTTTATGTATTACATAATAAAACTTACATGAGTATCTATGGAGGATTGAGTATCTTACTTTTTTTCTTTTTGTGGATTTATATCTCGTGGGCTATCTTTTTGCATGGCTTGAAGTTCTGTCATCTACTTGAATGCAGTGACGAAGTTGAAGCCATGAATTAAGTGCGTACAAAAAAGTACTACAAAAAAGTATCTGCCCCAATAATAAGCCAACAGACAATGTGTAAAATAACTGTAAATAAAACAGCAGCAGAGCCAATGTCTTTTGCTGCTTTGGCTAGAGGGTGAATCTCTTTGGTCACTAAGTCCACCACATTCTCAACAGCAGAGTTGAGTAACTCTGCTATCATAATTAAAAAGTAAGTCACCAAAAGAATTAGTTTATAGCTTAATTCAAATGGCATAAAATAAATTGTAGGAAGCACAATTAATGCAATAAAAAGCTCCAATTTAAAAGAGGTCTCTGTCTTAATGGCATGGAGTAAACCATCTAAAGCATAAGAGGCATTTTTAAAGAGTGTATATTTGGGTTTATTGTTCATTGATTACAGACCAAAGGTTAAAAAGATCTGACCATTACGAACATCAATTCCTTTAACCAAACCAGAACCTATACCTGCTTTAGAGATGTTATAAATAGGCTTTTTAGAGATGGTTTCAGCAATGAGAAGTCCTAAAGCATTTCTCATATCATTGGTCAAATATTTTGCCAAAGAGAAGTCTTGAAACTTTAAATCTTGTACCATTGGATTGGCTAAATAGAGGTTCTTTGTGGCAGGGTCATAACGCACACCCGAAGAGAGACTTAAATTTCCCCCAATGCCATTGGGCATAAACATATTGGTGATGTTGAAGCCTGTACCAATTGAGAGTTTATCTGAACCTGCTGCCCCTAAGATATTGGGGTCAAGCATTTCAACTGTTCCAAAACTTCGGGTCTCTTTAAGTGGAAATTGTCCTGCTAGAGTAGAGTTTATCATCTCCATAGGAACAGCGACAGAGTATCCTCTTCCTTGTGGGTCAACGCCCACACAAGCAGTAAAAGAGCCTATCATAAGCCCTAAGGCAACTAAGAGTGATTTTTTGATTATGTTTTTCATCGGTATCCTTTGTAGTTTGGTTATTCTATACCATGTTCCTTATTGTACGCTTTAATTTTACGCAGATAGGCGGCACGTTTTCGTTCACGCATTGCTTTTCTTTTGGCTAAATCTTTTTTGGCTAAGGCATGGTCAACGACCAAATAGTTCTCTTCGACCATTTTCCCCACAATTTTTTGAAAGGTAGGGGCAGCCGTTTGTGAAGCAAAATAGACTTTTTGGGGTTTAATGACAAAGACCCCAATGGTATATTTGTGTCCAAACTTGTCATTGACAAAGCCAAAGAAGCTACTGTGATACTTCTCCACATAGCGTCCACGTTCAGAAATGTGAGCCGTACCCGTTTTCCCACCCACTTCAAGACCATCATATTGTGCCGCCGTTCCTGTCCCTCTATTGACGGTTCCTATCAACATATCTTTGACAATATTTGCCGTTTTAGGAGTACACGCTTGAAGGGAAGCCACGGTTTGTGGTGTTTGATAAAATTTTCCATGTTGGTCACTCATCTTCTCAACAATTTTGGGAGTGACGGCAATTCCATCATTATTAAAAGCAGAATATGCTTTGATGAGTTGCATAAAATTGACCAGTAATCCATAACCATAAGCAGTATTGGCCGCATGAACTTTGTATTTTAAGAGATAAGGTCTTTTGATACGTCCTGCCAACTCTTTCGAGAGGTCAATACCAGAGGGACGACCTAAGCCAAAACCTCTCCAGCCATCATACAGCTCCTTACCCGAAAGTCTCCATGCAATTTTAGCAATTCCAATGTTTGAAGAATACATAATAATCCCCTTAGGCATTAACTCTTTAAAGTAATCATCATCAGAGATGGTATAGTGTTTACTTACAACCAATTTTCCCCCTAACTTAATGGGCTTTCTGCTATTCACTTTATGGTGGTCTAAGGCAATTGCCATGGTAAAAGGTTTCATTACAGAACCTGGTTCATAGAGGTACTCTGAAAAGTTTGGGTTTAAGATGTTGACATCTTTTTGTTGAATGTGTGCAGGGTCAAAACGCTCCGAACTTGCCAATGCCAAAAGTTGCCCTGTTTGAGAGTCCATAACTGCTGCCATCACCTCTTGAGACGATGCTTGACTTTTCATCTCATCTAAAACTTTTTCTACCTTTCTTTGAAATGAAAGTTTCATATTGAGGTGTAGATTCAAGCCATCTACACGTTTGGTCTCTCGGCTCTCCCCATTGAGTAGTGGGGTACTAAGGGAATCACTTTTTCCCTCTATTTTTCCATCTTGTTCGGCTAAAAGATAAGAACTATAGGCTCTCTCTAGCCCTTTGAGTCCTTTTGACTTTCGGTATTTTTCTGCTGTCTTTCGTACATACCCAATGAGTGGTGTTAAGCTTTTTTTATGTGGGAAGTAACGATTTTCACTAAAAGGCACAATGTCTAAAGCATGTATAATATGAGGTTTTTTAGGGTTTAAAGGGCGAAAGATTTTCAACTTCATCATTTTGTACGAGAGTGATTTTAAATCACTCGCTAAACGATAATCTAAGTTATCAGCAAGATAAATATATCCTGACTTAGCTTTGCCTGATTTATCTACAAATTTAGAGCTAACTTCCTCTTCACTCATACCAGAGTAGATAGAAAAAAGTTTAATAAAAAGGTTCTTCTTTTTAGGATCAATGCTTCGAGTATTAATCTCTGCTCTAAAAAGCTTGGAACTATAGGCGACTATAAAGTTATCTGCTGAGATAATTTTACCTCTTACGGCTTTATTTTCTAATTTAACAACTTTACAGTTTAGTACATCATCACTGCTTACTTTTTGTACTAAATTTATTAAAAAGATGAAAAAGAGTAAAAATATTCCCATAAAAAGCAATAATAATATGGCGGAGCGATAACGTATCATTTTATTTTCTTGCATATTAACCTTTTTCAATTACTACTATTAAATATTACTATAAAAAAATAGATTTTACTAAAATTCTGATAAAATATGCCTATTAAACTAACAAAGAATATAATTATGATTGATAAACCTTTATTTAGTGCGACAATGATCCTTTTGGTTTTAGGATTAATCATGTCCTACTCTCTCTCTAGCTATGTTGTTCTTAAGTATGGCTACAATGACATGCATTTCTTTTTGCGACAGGGAGTGGCTGTACTTATTGGACTAGTACTTATGGTGGGCATTTCAAAACTTGATGCAGATAGATGGTTTAAGCCCCTTGGGATGATGCTTTTTTTGACATTTCTTATCATCTTGCTCATGATGCCTCTTTTGCCTGAATCATTTGTCAAAAGTGTAGGGGGTGCAAAACGGTGGATTAACTTAGGTTCAGTCTCTATTACGCCTGTTGAGTTCTATAAAATTGGGTTCATTATGTTTATCTCATGGTCATTGGTGCGAACACGACTGCCTAAAGGAGAGATGAATTTAAAGTCTGAGATTAAACTTTTTATCCCCTATATTGTCATTTTGGTTATCAGTACCTTACTCATTGCCGTTTTTCAAAAAGATTTAGGGCAGACAGTAGTTATCTCTTTGACGCTTATTATTCTCTTTATTTTGGTGGGAAGTAGTTTCCGTTTCTTCTCACTACTTGCAGGACTAAGTTTAGGGGGATTGGCACTGCTTATTGTGACCCAACCACATAGAATAAAACGTATCAAAGATTGGTTTCTCTCTTTTAACAACGAAAGTAATCGACTGGAAACCTATCAGATTTCAAACTCCATAGATGCCATACGTAATGGTGGTTTCTTTGGTCAAGGCATTGGTAATGGACAGTATAAATTAGGACATCTTTCCGAGGTCAATACCGATTTTATCTTAGCAGGTATTGCCGAAGAGTTAGGCTTCTTCATGGTTCTCTTTGTGACATTGACCATGTTTTTTATTATCTTTCGTATTTTTAAAATTGCAGCAAAAGTTGAAAATCCTACTTACTATCTTTTTTGTGTAGGGGTGGCACTTTTAATCTCATTTTCATTCATCATCAACTCATTTGGTATCTCGGGTATTACGCCTATTAAAGGGATTGCTGTACCCTTTTTGAGTTACGGTGGTTCACAAGTTATCGCTTCAGCACTTAGTATTGGCTTGGTGTTAATGATTTCTAAAAAAGTTACAAGGAGTGCAGTATGAGCATTGTCATGACAGGTGGGGGAACAGGTGGGCATTTGACCATCATTAAAGCGGTTAAAGAGCATCTTTTAGAAGAAGAGCTTATCTATATTGGTTCAACTAAAGGGCAAGACCAAGCGTGGTTTAAAGAAGATGAGCAGTTTAAAAGTACCTATTTTTTAGAGACACAAGGGGTGGTAAATCAAGGGCTTTTAGGTAAAGTGAAGTCTATTTCCATGCTTATTAAAGCCACACTTCAAGCCCGAAAAATCTTAAAAGATAGCCAAGCAGAGGTGGTCTTCTGTGTGG